>JAPHQX010000052.1 GCA_026196035.1 Gammaproteobacteria bacterium | reverse complement strand
CTATATTAGATTTTTCTAAATGGCAGCTATGCGGTGTTTTCTGTCTCTTACAGACAATCTCACCGGCAGCTGCTTTGGGTCGGAAGCAGCCATATCGGAAACCTGCATGAACGTCTATTCAGGATTAAAGCTAAGCGAGGATTGCATTCTAGCAACTGTTTCATCGTGTTGTTTTTAATAGAAAACAAAAAGCCCTCATAAGAGGGCTTGATGTGATTTGAATTACCAGCCCCAGCCAGGGCCGCCCCATCCACCGGGATAACCATAACCACCATATCCAGGATAGCCATAAGCAGGGTAACTTCCGTAAGCATAGGCGGGATAGCCGCCATAACCGTAACCGGGGTAACCGCCATATCCATAGCCGGGATAGCGGTAAGGGCCATAATCATTACCATCAAACATTTCTTCTGCCCAGTACATGGGTGTCCATACGGGATAAGGGTTCCATCCACCCCAGCCATTATTGCCCCACCATGAATAACTTGATGCTGAAAAGAGTAACAACAGTCCTGCAATTAATAAACTTAATCGAATTTTCATCACCACCTCCTCAAAATAAAGTTAAAAAACACAGTCAGTAAAATTTCATAACTCAGATTTTATTATCTAAAAAATATAAATAAAAAGTAAATGACAGAGAACAATAATCTTTTATTTAATAATGTAATACACATTGATCATGTGATACCTGATTCTTTCTGGTTTTGAATAGCCAGGTTTTGTTATGTAGGTGTAGGTGGTTTTGTTCAGGTATATCATTGTTTTTTCTTTTATTGTTTTTCATGGTGACATATGTCGCGTCATGACGGTTGTCATGTTATGTCATGACGGTGTTTTCATTTGAACAAAATCAACTCGTTACCCATTCATAGCTGATGAATGCTGGCTATTTGTCATTATTAAGATCTATGCGAGGGGTTTTTATTGTAACTTATTGTATTTATTATGATTTATATTTAATACAACTCGAAAATTAATATTTTTAATTAGTAATATATTATTTTTCAGGTCACTTTGATAGAACGGCATGATACTTGCTGAAATTATATAAAGATTAATTTTTTATCTATAGTTATTTAGATAAGCTGTCTTTGTTGATAGGTTGTAAATACTGACAAATTATATGAATAAAAGACACTTCGATATCAAAGTATTAGATAGCTATAGCCGTGATTTTTTGATTAATTGATATTCTGAAACATGAAATGTTGTGGAATATTGATTTGCTCAGGTATTTTATTAAATAAGATTTAATATTTCTTAGTATTAACATACATTTTTTGAGAGAGGTAATACGAAATGGCTCATGTTGTCGTTCTGGGTGCAGGTCTTGGTGGTTTACCCGCTGCCTATGAGTTACGTCAGGTGTTGGCTAAAGAGCATCAGGTAACTGTTGTTAATGCTAATGATTTTTTTCAGTTTGTGCCGTCCAATCCGTGGCTGGCTGTTGGCTGGCGAAATCGAAATCAGATTACGCTGCCATTATCGCGTGTTCTTAAGAGAAAAAAAATTGATTTGATTGTTGGCTGGGTTGAAACCATTGATGCTGAAGGTAACAAGCTGATATTAAAAGATGGCCAGCAGGTTGATTATGACTTTCTTGTAATCACTACCGGACCGAAACTGGCATTTGATGAAGTTGAAGGTAGTGGTCCAGTGGATGGTTACACTCAATCCATCTGTACTGTTGATCATGCGGAAAAAGCTTATGATGATTTCATGAAGCTGGTTGATGATCCTGGACATGTAGTGATAGGTGCGGCTGCTTTTGCAAGTTGTTTCGGCCCGGCTTATGAGTACGCTTCTATTGTTGATACGGCTTTACGTAAACATAAGGTGCGTGACCAGGTGCCTATGACATTTGTCACCAGTGAACCTTATATAGGTCATCTGGGTCTTGGTGGTGTGGGTGATTCTCGTGGATTACTTGAGCATGAATTACGTAATCGGCATATTAAATTTATTACAAATGCCAAGGTAACTAAAGTTGAACCGGGTAAAATGTATGTAGATGAGATGAATGCTGATGGTGAAGTTGCAAAACAACATGAACTGGAGTTCAAGCATTCAATGATCCTGCCTGCTTTTAAGGGTGTTGATCCGGTAGCTAATGTTGAAGGTTTATGTAATCCCAGAGGTTTTGTGATTGTTGATGAACACCAGCGCAGTCCAAAATATAAAAATATTTATTCGGCGGGTGTCTGTATTGCGATTGCACCCGTTGAACCTACACCTGTACCTACCGGTGCACCAAAAACCGGTTATATGATTGAGTCTATGGTCACCGCCATTGTACGTAACATTAAAGCGGAGCTGACGGGTTATCCGGTAGCATCAAAGGCGACATGGAATGCATTCTGTCTAGCGGACCTGGGCGATACCGGTGCTGCCTTTATCGCTGTGCCACAGATTCCACCGCGCAACGTCACCTGGTTTAAGAAAGGTAAGTGGGTGCATTTTGCCAAGATTGCGTTTGAAAAATATTTCATGCGCAAGATGAGAAAAGGTGTGTCTGAACCCCTGTTTGAAAAATGGGCGCTTAAACTGATGGGCCTGGCAAGACTGAAATCTAAATAATTAGAGATTAATGAATCGACACATTGACGTTTGGGTTGTCAGCACCATTTCTAATTTCTTCCGGTGTGGCATCACGGATTGCAATCACCTTGACTGAAAACCTGGCTGTTTTACCAGCCAGTGGGTGATTGCCATCCAGCGTTAGTTTGCCATCTTCAATCTTGGTGACGACGAATGTTTTGGTTTCGCCAGCATCATTGGCCATTTCAACCTGGGTGCCCACTTTACGAAACTGTGGGGGCACATTATCGATATCATCGGCAAATGTCAGGTCAGGGTCATGCTCACCAAAGCCTTCTGCCGGGGGGACATCTACTTCGATTCGGTCGCCTTCCTTGCAGCCATTCAGTGCGCGTTCAACGCTTTCGATCAGCCCCATGGTGCTGGCACCGTGGACATAATTGACGGGTAAATCGACCTGTTCGATGACATTGCCTTCATCATCGGAAATGCTATAGGTAAACTGGACGAGTTTGTTGCGGCTGACACGTTGTTCTGACATGATCTAAGTACTTGTTTATTAATGTAAAAAAATGAAGGCCATATTATACAATATTTTGACTTTTGATGTCTGTATCCAGGGCCATTTCTGGGGTTAATGCTTATATGTTGATCATGTATAATAGTGGGCTGATTTTAATGAGGTATTCCTATGGAAGCATCGTCCTGTAGTAAAGCCGAACCTTTTGCCCTGCAAGTGCTGGGTGATGCCATGCAGCCAGAGTTTATGGATGGTGTGGTGATTATTGTTGATCCGGAAGGGGTTCTGCGTGATGGCAGTTACATCGTGGCTTATCATAATGATGAATATACCTTCCGTCAGTACCGTTTCCATGAAGAAAAGCACTATCTGGTGCCATTAAATGATCTTTATGATACAGAAGAATTTGCCGGTCCTTCAGCCGTTAAAGGTGTAGTCATTCAGCAGGCGGGTAGGCGTCGTAAGGATAGACGATTTTATTAGTCCGAAGATTAGGTATTCGCCTTATTACATATTTGTTCTATTAACCGGGATCCATCTGCTCAGCAGAAGGCCCCTTGCTGAAATAAGCATCCGCCTCATCTTCATCAACTTCCTTACCCTCAGAATCATAGAGGGGTAATTCATAATCAAACCAGCCACGTAAACCGGTTTTTAAAGATGTGACATTGCTAAATCCCATGAGCTGCATAGTAAAAGCGGCGAGGGCACTTCGATTACCGGAGCGACAGATAATGACAATTTCACGATCACGTCCGCTGGCCAGAGCCGGTAGAGTATCTTCATAATTCCATTCGCAGGAAGCTTCGAGTATGCCACGGGGTACATTGATGGCATTTTTAATATGCGCAAAATTAAATTCTTTTGCTTCCGTGATATCAATTAATAACAGGTCATCCGTTTCTTCTAACCGCTCCTCCAGGTCCCAGGGAAACATTTCTTTAATATGCGGAATAACATCGTCAATTAAATTTTTAAATGTCTTCATTGTTATTATGACCGATCAGCTGAATTACTACTCTGACGTAAGCCCTGTTCGACGGCAATAACCGCCGCTTCAACACGGGAATGTACTTCCAGTTTTCTTAGTATTGCTTTTACGTGTAATTTTACTGTGCCATCTGAAATACCAAGATTACGGGCAATGACTTTATTACTCTGACCATCGGCTAACAGGCAGAGTATTTCCATTTCACGGGGTGTGAGTTCAGAGAATGGATTATCTTTATTGTCTTTTTTGCTCATAGGCTCACCCTGAACCATACGGGCGAGGACATCGGTTAAACCCTGGGCAACTACATTTTTACCTTTTTCAATATCACGCAAGGCACTAACCAGTTCATCGGGTTCCATATCTTTTAATAAATAACCCTGTGCACCGTTACGCAGTGCTTCTACCAGATCCTGTTCTTCGTTACTGGTCGTTAACATGACCACGGGGATTTTAATTTCTTTTTCTTTTATTTTTCGCAGAACTTCAAGGCCGCTCATATCCGGCATGCGTAAATCCAGCAGAATAATATCGGGTTCAATTTCCTGAGCCAGCTTGATGCCTTCTGCGCCTTCAGCAACGGCGGCAATCACTTCTATACCGCGTTGTTCAAGTAATCCCTGTAAACCCACCCGGAAGAGGGCGTGATCATCAATCATTATGACGCGCATACTCATTTATCAATCCCCGAAAGTCGTTGCAATGGGTCGTGTTGTGATTCGTTATTATAGGTAAATACCAGTTCGATACGCGTGCCTTCGTCAGGCTCACTTTCGATACGTAATTCACCGCCAAGATGAATCGCGCGTTCTCGCATAATGGTTAAGCCCAGATGTTTGCCAGGGTGATCACTGGAGTTAGGCGTTTCAAAACCGAGACCATCATTTTCAACCAGTACACTGTGGTTGCCGTCATCATCACAACGGAACATGATGCGTACATTATGTGCGCCGCTGTGTTTACGAATATTGTTCATCGCTTCCTGTACGATACGGAAAATATGCATTTCCATATTGGGTGGCAGGTCAGAGTTTTGCCAGTCAGTCTGTAATAATACATGAATTCCGGATTCTTTTCGGAAACGTGAGAGTAGTTTTTCGACTGCGGCAATAAGACCCTGGCTTTTTATCGGTGTTCGGCAGTGTGCGATAAGTTCACGTAAATCGGTGTAGGCTTCATCAAGACTGTTTTCAACCTGTTCTATGCCGCGAATCGACTGGAACTCGGACATTGGCTGTAAAGTTTCATCCAGTACACGTACCTGGAACCTGAGACTGGCCAGTGTTTGAGCCAGTGAGTCATGTAGTTCGTTGGCTATCAGGCTTCGTTCTTCCATGATAATCATGCGACGGGTTTCCTGGTCGATACGCGCTTTTTCGATAGCGATACTTAACTGATTGCCCAGGCGTATCAGTACTTCTTTAAAATTATCGACATTATCAAATGGAATAGGTGCAATTTTAATACGTACTATACCCAGTATGTGTTCCTGTGAATGCAAGGGTATGTAATAGGACTGGGTTTCTTCTGAAACATCACATTGCAGTATTTCAGCCAGCCGTACTACATGCTCATTACTGTGAATGATTCTGTTATCACGCAATGTGTTGATGAGCTCATTTGTCAGTTTGATTCTTTTAGGCTGGTCGGTAACCTTGGGATCAATGCCCGTACTGGAAATGTATTCCAGCCAGTTATGTTCTGTAATTAACCAGATGGATACATTGCGTGCATTCAGTGACTGGCTCATTTCATTGCAGAATGTTTCCAGCAGTTCCTTCAGGTCATGACATGAATTAATTGTTGTGGTGATGTCATATAATATGCTTTGAGCTTTTTCGCGTTGAATGTCCTGTAATTTCTGTTTCCGGGTGTTTTTGAAAGCAATAAAAAGAATAAATATAAATGTGCAAATGAGTAACAGGCTATGAACGGTAATTGCAATTGATTGATTGGTATTGGTGTTCAATAACCAGTAACTACTAATGCCTATGCCACTCAGCAAAACAAAAATTACAGACAGGCAGATACTCACCCTCTGTGATGATTGAGCTTCATCTTTTGATGTTTTGAAACTGAGAGAATACATCTACAGATTATTCAGCAGGTGGCTTATAGTTTGGGTCGTTGGGGTTCATAAAAATAAACTGCGGGTTTCCGGGTTCCAGTTCAACATAATCGATAGTGGTTCCACTGAGCAGGTCTTTAGATGTTTCTGAGACAACAACATCAACTCCATCAGTCGTGTATGTCGTATCATCTTCTTTTACATCATCAAAGCCCATGCCGTAATGCAGGCTGCCATCATTGTTTTTTGTTACTGCAACTCGAATCGGTAAGCCTTCCAGGTTGCCTTCTTTGGCAGAAAAACGTATTTGTTTAGCTGCTTCAGGTGTCAGGGTAATCATACAAAAACTCCAGTACTAAATAATTAATATTAAGCTTTTTTACATTGTCTTATAAATTCGACAAAACGGGCAGCCCAGTGATTGGCGCGCGTGTCTCTGAGATGCGCATAACAGGCCAGTAAATTTTTATATATGATGCCATCATGCTGACCATCAATGCCGCTACCACGTAGTATACGGTAAGCGAAGTTTAACGAGGGATCAATGTTTTCCAGTGCTGAATAGTGGAATTCATGTCCGGCAATTTCTTTATTATCGTGAACTTGCGATGCCCATGGGTGTTGAGGTGATTCCTCCAGGCGTATATAGCCTCGACCCTGAGGTGTTTCATGCATTACTGTATCTGCCTGAATAACACCGGCCATACTGGCCGTTTTGTTTTTCCACTTAAGACTGCGACTCAGGTACATTAAACCGCCGCATTCAGCATAGGCCGGTAAACCATTATCGATGGCTGATTTTATTGACTGTCGCATATGGGTATTGGCTTCCAGTTCATCCATGCGGGTTTCAGGAAAGCCACCACCGATAAACAGGCCATCAATTTCAGGCAGGCGCTGGTCGTTAATGGTATCAATCGTGATGAGTTCAGCACCGGCCTGTTCAAGGGCCTGAAGATCACCGGGATAATAAAAACCAAATGCAGCATTTTTAACAATACCAATGCGCAGATCTTTGTTGATTGAGGGCAGGACTGGCTGACTATGCCCGGTTATCGGCTGTGCTTGCCGGGCAATGCCTGTGATCAGCTCAAGATCAATCTGATCTTTGATGATATCGCGAATCTGGCTGATTTTATTTTCGGCTGACTGGTCTTCATTGCTGGGAATAAGACCAAGATGTCGTTCATCAATGGATAAATTGGTGTTTCGGTAGACAGCTCCGACCACAGAGATATCGGTATAGTGTTCAATCACAGAACGTAATTTACTTTCGTGACGACTGCCACCCAGCTGATTCAAAATTACGCCGGCTATTTGAATATCAGGATCAAAAGCCTGATAACCCAGTATCAATGGTGCAATACCTCGGGTCATGCCACGGGCATCAAGAACCAGAATAACCGGTGTTTTGAGTAACTCTGCCAGGGCTGCATTTGAATTGCTGCCATCTAGATCCAGCCCATCATAAAGCCCCTTGTTGCCTTCGATAATGGCAATATCAGAGTCACGGGTATTATGAGCCACGGTATCGATGATTTCTTCTGCCTGCATGGTATAGAAATCAAGATTATGACAGGGGCGACCTGACGCTTTGCTCAACCACATCGGATCAATGTAGTCAGGTCCTTTTTTGAAAGGTTGAACCGCCAGTTTTGTTTCAGCCAATGCAGCACATAAACCAATAGTGATAGTGGTTTTGCCTGAGGATTTATGTGCTGCTGAGATGAGTAATCTGGACATTGTTAAAATTAGTCCGCAAATCGCGGAGCGTCCTGAGTTTGTCGAAGGAGCTTACGCGAATAAACGCAAATGGCGTTTATATTTATAGTTCGTCTGCAGTACAGACTAATCAGTTCAATAGGGTAGGCAATGCTCATCATGCAAAACTTTATACCTTAAAAATTCTAGATTCATGCCTTTTCAGGAATGACGTATTAGCCAGGCTAATAACTAAAGCGATAATAAAACATTTGTGTTTATTCGCGTTCATTTGCGGATATATTTATACCCTGCCTGTATTGTTAAACAGAAACGGCCCGAAGTTGTCTTCGAGCCGTTTCCTATATCATCATGTTATTTGATTAAATCAAATATCACTCAGCTTTATAATGTGGGTCTGCTACATCATCAGCCAGGGATTGAGGCAGGAAGCTCAGTACTTTAATACCCAGAGCCACGACGATCATCGACATGGCCATACCACCAAGACCCAGCAGGATTTCAGGTAGTGATGCAGAATAGATAGTAGTCACACCATCAGCAAATGTACTTTCCAGTACTTCCATACCCGGAAATATTTCCATGGGGTAAGCCTGGCCACCAATAATAATGGTATACATCTGAGCTAGACCGCCAATGATAATCAGCACACAGGCAGTTGCCAGTGTTTTACGACAGTTAGCCACGCCGGGGGCATAAATCATAGCCAGTGGAATCAGGCTGCCTAGCAGAATCTGACCTATCCAGAAAATACTGGAGTATTTTGAACCACCACTGTCACCCAGTAGCATGAATGCTTCAAAACCGTGATGCTCGGTGGCATACAGGTTAGTCAGGTGATAAACGATTACAAAGTACAGTACCGCAGCAACAAATACACCCAGTAGCTTACGTAAGCGGTTAACGACCACGTCACCCAGTGGACGGTTAGTCCAGTTGTAGGAAGCCATCAGTACCAGCAGGTAGATCGCCAGGCCGAATGAGAATGACATAATGATAAACATGGGTGCCATCATAGCCATATCGTAACCGGGACGTGCCACCAGGAAGCCGAAGATAGAACCGGTACCAGTGGTCAGTGCCAGACGCCAGATAAAGGCTGCAAAACCCGCATAACGGCTGTATTTTTTCATCGTACGATCCAGCATGAACCAGGCATAGACGCCGACGATGACAAAGAAACCGTTATACAGAATCATGTTCCATGCAAAGATGGATTTGAAATTGTATTTGGTCATGGCAACAATCAGCCGATCAGGACGACCCAGATCAAGTACCAGAATCATCAGTCCACCGATCAGTAGAGCCAGAGCCAGCAGGGTCGATAGCGGCGCCAGAGGCTTGTAGATCTTCTGATTGAATACAGATGATATGGAGGCAACATTAAGTGCGCCAGAGGCGGCTACAATCAGGAATACGGCAAATACATGAGGCATGCCCCAGACTATCTGGTTGTTCATGCCAGTCACCCAGTGACCGTTATGTTCCATGTAGTAGGTTGAACCTAAAGCGGCCAGAACAAAGGCACCTAAAAATGCCAGCAGGCTCAGGTAGCCCATGCTGTTTCCATTGATTTCTTGTAAATGTATTTTTTTCATAGTGATTTCAACTAAGCTCTAATACTTTTTGCTTAAATGCCCTGGTAACGAACACCCGTGTTAAGACGAAGATCAGCACGGATCTGTTTACCGCCGTGTTTTTCCAGCTCTTTTGATATTTCGCTCTGAGGATCTTTCAGGTCACCGAAAATCATCGCACCGTGTTCAGCTGCATTACAGGCTTCAACACAGGCCGGTGTACCACCGTCATCAACACGATGTACACACATTGTGCAGGATTCAACTGTACCTTTACCACGAGGTGCATAATCTTTCTGATCAGTAATCGTTTCATGTACAAATGAACGTGCTTTATAAGGGCAGGCCATCATGCAGTAACGACATCCGATACAGATGTGTTTATCAACCAGTACGATACCGTCTTCACGTTTCATTGAAGCGCCTGTTGGGCAGACATCAACGCAAGGAGGATTTTCACAATGCTGACACATCATCGGTAAAGATGTGACATGACCGGTTTGTGTATCGCGTAGTTTTACTTTGCGAATCCACTGTGGGTCACTTTCAGGACGGTCATTAGACTGAATACCGTTTTCTTCATTACAGGCAGAAACACAGGCGGTACAACCTGTTGCACATTTATTTGTGTTAATCAGCATGCCCCAGCGGACTTCTGAAGTTGCAGCCTGATCAGCAGGTTTTGCATTGGCTACCTGATGTAAAAATACACCGGGAGCAATACTGATGCCTGCAGCAGCTGTTGCTGTTTTTCCAACAAAACTACGACGTGAGAAATTAATTGTTTTTTCAATCATTTCGATACCCCTTCGGCTGAGTTATCAGCATAGTGAGGAAACGAAGACGTGTTCAATGAATGCTTTTTATCACTGTCTGGGCGATCAGCATGACACTGGAAACAGTCAATAGTGACAGCTGCAAAATTATGACAGCTACTGCAGAAATGCTTGTTATCACCAAAACGTGCTGCAGAATTTTTTTCTACATGGCAATTAATGCATTCTTTCAGACTATGTTGTTTGGTACGAATACCTTCACGCAAAGTTTTATCACGCTGATGGAGTATTTTCTCCATATGATTAGCGCGCATTTCTTTTGTGTCAGCAACACACTGGTCACTTTTTGCTTTCGCAATGTCTAATAACGCACTATCAGCTACAGCAATAGAGGAGGCTGCTATTGCAGCGCTCCCCAGTATTGCCAGTAAGGATTTATGCATGAGTTGTTTCAACTGCAGCATTACAATCTCCTGTTTATTCACCCATGCCCATGTCGATGTATCCAGTAGGACAAACATCGGAGCAGATGTGACAACCGATACATTTACTGTAGTCAGTGTCTACATAACGACCTGTTGTGTGTTTATCTTTCTTCACTTTGAATACAGCATCCTGTGGACAGAAGATGACACAGTTATCACATTCGAAACACATACCACAGCTCATGCAACGACCGGCTTCAGCTACAGCCTGTTCTTCTGCAAGACCATTCATACGTTCCTGGAAGTGACCCAGAACTTCATCAGAAGAAGGTACATCTTCAGTACGCAAATTACGTGCTTCGGCTTCAAAATGTCCAAGGAACATTTTGTCAGTTGAAATAATTTCCTGTTCTGAACGATCCTGATAGTTATGAATTGCAAAATCCTTGTCACAGGTACCACGTTGATCATCTTCTTCCAGATGCTTGTCTGCAAATGAATCAGGATCAAGATTGGCTTCATGTAGTTTTTCTAACAGATTGAAGTGGTGTACATCAACCTTGGGGCGTTTTTTGGCTTCAGTCTGGTTAACATAAGCAGCAATCGCATCGGCTGCAACAGAACCCTGACCAATCGCTGTAGTTAACAGGTGAGGACGAACAATGTCACCCGCAACAAAGTGACCAGCTTTACCAGGTACCTGGTAGAACTTGTCAGCATCAATCAATGAGCGACCGTTGTCCATATCTTCAACGCCTTCCAGATCACCAAACTGACCAATTGCAGAAACAATCAGATCACATTCAACGATGTATTCTTTACCGCCTTCAACAGCAACCGGTGCATTGTTTTCAAACGTGCTATCAACGAGTTTCAGAGCAGTGGCACGGCCATTGGCATCTTTAATGATCTCAACTGGCATCACTTCATTCATGATAGTCACGCCTTCTTTCAGCGCATCATTAACTTCGTGCTCTGCTGCTGTCATATCTTCCTGTTTGAACAGAGCTGTTAATACAACACTGTCACATGGTTTTTTGTCAGCATCATTAACGTCACCGTGTGTAGTTGCGCCTGTGGCTGCATCTTCAGGGTTTTCGTTATAGTTTTTCAGAGTACCGATACGACGAGATACTGATACTACGTCGATAGAAGTATCACCACCACCGACACAGACAATCTTGTTACCTGTGTATTTCATTTCGCCTTTATTAAACTGCTCAAGGAAATCAACCGCAGTTACACAGTTAGGAGTTTCGTCCCAGCCGTCAACGAACAGGCCACGACCTTTCTTGCAACCTAATGCCCAGAGTACAGCGTCATAATCTTTTTCAAGATCTGCAACAGGAACGTCTTTACCAACTCGTGTGTTTAATTTAGTTTCGATACCGCCCATATCCAGAATACGCATGCATTCGTGATCCATAACGTCTCGAGGCGTACGATAACCAGGAATGCCGTAACGCATCATGCCACCCAGTTCAGCGTGGTCATCAAAAATGGTGCTGCCAATACCCATCTTACGCAGATGGTAGGCAGCGGACATACCTGCAACACCACCACCGATAATGGCTACTTTTTTACCACCCAGTGCAGGCAGATCAGCAAATTTGTATTTACCGGCATAAGCACTGTCACCAATGTATTGTTCAACTGAGTTAATACCAACAAAGTCATCAACATCATTACGATTACAACCCGTCTGGCACGGTGCAGGGCAAACACGACCCATCATTGCCGGGAAAGGATTTGCAGTCGTTGAGCGACGGAATGCATATTCTTCTTTTGTAATACCTTCAGGTGGCACTTCGATACCACGGATAATATCCAGGTAACCACGGATATCTTCACCCGATGGACAGCTACCCTGACAAGGTGGTGTGCGATGCACATAGG
>JAPHQX010000117.1 GCA_026196035.1 Gammaproteobacteria bacterium | reverse complement strand
ATTACTGGCGAATCGAGCCTATCGGCGCGGAGATTTTATACGGGTTATTAATATCGATAACTATATAGAAGGTTATATTTCAGAAATTAACTTATTCAATACAAAATTAATCTCTGAAAACCGGGAAGTCATCATTTACCCCAACAACCTGTTACTTGCTTTACCCACTATTATTAACCCCAAAGACCGCTACTCAATTGTTGGCAAAACAACAGAATTTACACCTTGCGAAAACAAAGCGGAATCCCAGGGGAAATAAACTTTGCAGCTGCTGGCGATTAAATATCAGTACTTCAATAGCCATCATAATAATCCACTCCAGAAGAAATGACCGCCAGGCCTTCTATTTTATCTGCCAGCCAGTCAAACAACTATTAATTTTAGTGTCTAATAAAAATCATAAAATAACTATTGCATTAAATATAAAATTATTTTTTTCAATCAATGTCTCGGGAAACACCCTTGAGGAGAAAAACTTTTTTTCATAAAAGAAAAAATAGCAGAATATAAAATACCACCCGAATCCAGAGTTATTGCCGAGTTTGTTTCAAGCGTGGAAATAAAAGGTAAACTACAGGAACGGGGCATCGATTATGCCCAGAGTTACGCTATAGCCAGACCAATCCCTATATACCGTATTTTTAAACTGGCAGAAGCAAACAATCAAACAGTCAGCCGCTAAGTAGCAGCAGAAATTAACTAAACACAGGGTTGCCAGCATCCATACAGTTCCATAAAAATATACGCAATCTGCGTTCTATCCTTAACACAGATTGCCTACATGCCCTCGCCTGTTTAATGCGGCGTGTAGCCTCCAAAGAAACCCGTTCCGACAATAAACAATAACGACAAGCCAATAGCTATTAACACCAGACCAAGAATTTTAGAGCCAATGGTCATAGGCCTGGATGGTACATCCACCAGGTATTTCTCCAGCTCACCGGTTTCAACCAGACGCTGATATTGCAAACTGTGTTCACGTTTAAATTCTTCCAGTGACTGGCTACCGGTAAACATCACCACATCAGGTGGTGGCAATTTATCAGGACGGAAGTGGTTATTGAAAAAATGCACCGTGAACAGGAAGACAGCTGCAAGGAATGCTTCTTCACCATGCACCAGCATCACCACGTTGAACACCCAGCCGGGTAATATGGCGGCGGTGATACCGGGGAATGCCAGCATCATGCCGCTGCCACCAATAATACCCATACCCCAGAAGACAGCCCAGTAATCAAATTTTTCCCAGTAGGTCCAGCGTTCAAATACTGGACGTGGTCCCTTGCCGACAAACCACTTGAACATACCAATGGCATCAGCGAGATCTTTCCAGTTGGGAATCAGTGAGTCAGGACCGAACCAGCGGAAGGTCTTGCGTTTGCGGTAAATATTAATACTCACACCCACCAGGTGAAGGAAGAAAATACTCAGCATAATAGCCGCCGCGATGCGATGAATAAGACCGGCCATTTGCGGACCACCAAGAATATCAATAACCACTGGTGCCCAGGCAGTATAAGAATAAATCACCGCCGTGCCGGTTAAAATCAGCATCATTACACTGATGGCAAAACACAGATGGCCGATACGCCAGATGAGTCCGAAGCGTCGTACCGCCTTCCTGGTTTCCTCGCCAAGTAATTCATCGGTGCGAATACGTGACTCTGTTTTGTGTAACTTGCGATCCTTGTATTCGCGATACCACCAGAGCAACGAATGCGCCCAGAAATAACTGAATACAAATATCAGCAGGCCGTGCATGAATTTGGCGGCGATCCACATCTGTGGATAATTCTCAAAATCATGGCTAGTAGCGTGAGGGCCAAAGGTCAGGAAACCGTCCGTTGCTTTTGCAATTTTTTTACCATCATGACATTCCTGACAGGTTTCCAGACGATTATCAGGGTGTATGCTTGAGTCTTCATTATCAACACCCTGAATTTCATGACTATCATGACAGTCGAAACATTTTGCGGTGTGTGCATAACCCAGGGTATTAATCTGACCGTGATAAGTGGCGCGATAACTTTCGAACTCCTCTTCGTGACAACCACCGCATTGCCTGGTGACCAGCAACTGAAAAGGATCCCGTTCGGTTTTACTAATGGCATGGGCAGTATGACAATCGGTACAAACCGCCGACTTGGGATTGTGTTTTTCGAGGGCTTCTACACCGTGTACCGAGTTCTGATATTCTTCCAGTGCTTCATCATGGCAGGTCTCACCGCACACCTGAGGAACAGTCAGATGCCAGTCACTACGTTTTGAGGTTCCTTCTGCAGGCACATCAAAAGAATGTGTATCGTGACAGTCATCACAGGAAGCCTTAAAGCCTGATTTGGTAGAGGCAGGTTTAGCATGAAAAGAGGCCTTATAAGCTTCGATGTTTTCTACGATGATTCCCAGGTGGGCTTTTTCTTTTGTTAGATTCTGTTCTTTTGTGTTATCCCATAAAACTTCATGGCAGTTGATGCAATTAGGCTTAGGTGTGTCATTTTTTGCATGAGATGCCTTGCTGTCGGTAATTTCCTGGTGACATTCAATACAGGTCATATCACCATGCACACTTTTGATATATTTTGTTTTCTGAATGCTTAACAGGGCACGGGTTTTATCTTCATCCTCTTCTGCTTTCGGATTTTCAATGCTGATTTTTTTTCTGCCATCGTGGCACTCCATGCAGCCTGCATCACTCAGCGAACTGTTACTGCTTTGCGGGCCTGTCGCAGCAACAACTTCTGACTGCCAGATTACCTGGGCAGAGATCAGGTAAATAAATCCGACTAACAAATACATCACTGCTTTTTTAAGACGCATATCATTGACTCCACAATTGGATGTACATTCAATGCTCAGCTACAAGCCATCGAGTAAAATCATTGCTTTATGATTACTTTAAATTTTATTTAGCAACCTGTAAAAATTGTATTTTAATCTGCTCTATTTAAAACTCCCGAAATAATGAATCAACGCTTCGATGTCGCCATCCTTAAGCTTTTTATATTTCTTTTTCATTTTCTTGCTCATTGGACGATCGCCTGCACTGTATTCTTTCAGTGACTGCCTGAGGTAAGGCATCCACTGGCCTGCCAGAATACCACTGTCATCACTGGGCAGACTGCCACCCTTATCATGGCATTTTACACACAGGTCATTTTGAACAGCCTTGCCTTGTTCAACCAGGGCAGGATCAACTTTCTGATTGGTGGCACGGACAAAGGGCTTCGCAGCAAAATACGTAGCGATCTGTTTCATTTCTTCTTCATTAAATTCTTTGGCGATGTCACACATGGTGGTCTTTTGCCCCTTCTTATCACCCGTCAGGTATTCGGATTCGGGGCAGGGTCTTTCTTTTGCCTTGTAGGCAATCATGCTATCGGTGGAATAAGGTGCAGAAAATCCACCGATGATCGGTACATTCGGGTCGGTGCTTGCACCATCTTTTCCATGACAGTCAGCACAGGATTTAACCAGATCATTAACATCGGCTGCTAGAACAGGGGAGATGCCTGAAATACTTAATACAACACACAGATTTAAAATACTCAAATACTTTGTTAGCACCGGCTTCATCTTGAAATCCTCCTGGTTATTTTTCGTGAACACACTGATCACTCAATTTTTTTAATACTTTTATTTAATAATAAACACTCCTTATGTCTTTAGCTAATAATAAAGCACGCATTTAAGATTTCTGCGCTCCATTTACTATGATGTGTATCAATTTTTGGTTATATAATAATAAATTCATGCCGCTTTTGATTAAAAACAAGTTAATAAATAACCTGGTGATCTTATACTGTATGTAACGAAATTCAATTTAAGAAAGTGTGGAGAAGTAAAACAGTTGAAAGTGTGGAGAAGTAAAACAGTTATATATTAAAAAGACACCTCCAAAAAGGTTCATTTCGATAATAAGGATTGTAAGCTATGAATGATTCAGCAGTGTATTGCATTGTAAAGCGCAATCGAACCTCCATAAGCCAGAACATCTGGAAAGCCAGATGTAAACTCTCCAGATACTCCAAAGATAGTACTGTACAAAGCGATAAACATTATCCTTCTCACCCTGACAGTGGCTCATCTCATGAATAACAAATACTCTAAAACCGCCCTGCTCCTTTTTTTACTGTTTTTTACCTTTGATGTTGTGGTCGCAGAAGAACAGGACAAGTCTGCTACAACTACCAGCTCCATGAAAAGCAGTCTGGCGGGCAAATTTTCAGAGAAAGGTGCCGACACCTGTATCAAGTGCCATGATGAAGATGAGGACTACCCTGTCTTCGATATCTTCAAAACAAAACACGGACAAGGTGGTGACAAACGCTCACCCTTTGCCGGACTACAATGTGAAGCCTGTCATGGTCCAGGTGTAGCCGGTGCCGAGGCCATGCAGGAAGTACTGGATAAGGGTGGACACGTCGGCAAAGTTAGACCCGGGCAAGATCGCCCACCAATTCTGAATTTTGGTATCAAGTCAGACGAACCGGTAGAAAAACAGAATGCATCCTGCCTTAGCTGTCATCAGGATAGCAAACATATTGACTGGATGGGCAGCGCCCACGGCGGCGGTAACATCGCCTGTGCAAGTTGTCACAGCATACACGTTGCCGAAGATCCCATACTGAAAAAGAAAACCCAGCCCGACGTTTGTTTCAACTGCCATAAAAAAGAACGTGCAGAATTCTACAAAGCATCCAGTCATCCAATACGCTTTGGTGAAATGGCCTGTAGTGAATGTCATGCACCCCATGGTTCAGCTTCTGGTGGCGTACTAATAAAGACCACACTGAATCAAACCTGTTATTCCTGTCATGCCGAAAAGCGTGGGCCATTTTTATGGGAGCATGCCCCGGTTTCTGAAGACTGCAGCCTGTGTCACAGTCCACACGGTTCTATGCATTCGTCATTGTTAACCAAGCGTGCACCATTACTGTGCCAGCAATGTCATTCACAAATTAGCCATCCAAGCGTTGCATTTACAACTGCTGGATTGCCAGGAGGAACAGCTTCCGGATTTTTATTAAATGGAGCCTGCATGAATTGTCATGTACAGGTGCATGGTTCAAACCATCCATCTGGCGTGAAACTGATGAGGTAATGGATGTTGAGGTAGTTGATTAACTTCTGTGCGACAACGAGCGCAATACCGAGGTAATGAGAATGAACCGAAACAAAATAATTACAGGAGGCGCACTGACAAAGTCAGTGCTGCTTGCAATGCTGTTTTCAGGCGCAGCGATTGCTGAAACAACCGATGCTGAAAATACGCTAACCGAACCTACGGCAACCGATACCTCAGTCACTGAAACACCTGTAATCGAAACACCGACAACCGAAACAGACATTACTGTTGATCTACCCACTGCCAGTGACTTTATGGTCGATACCGCCAACTGGAAATGTAAAGACTGCGCTTTTGAAGAAGGTTACAGCGGTGAAGTGGAACTGGGTATTGGTTCTGTATCAGACGATTCTTTCAAATTCGGTGAATACAACGGGCTTTATGAAAAAAGTGGCTTCATTATTACTAACGCCAGAGTCCGTTACCGAGATCTGGAAGCCAACTACTTCGACCTGTCAGTCAATGACCTTGGTCTTGATTCCCGTTCTCTGAATATAGAGGGTGGCCATCAGGGCAAATACAAAGTTTTCTTCAGTTACGATGAAATAGCCCACGCTTTTTCTGACAGCATCATGACACCTTATTCAGGAAATGGCAGTGCCAACCTGAGTTTACCCGTCGGCTGGGTACCCGCAGGCACCACCACCAGTATGAGCTCACTCGCTGCCAGCCTGCAAAAAAACGAAGTCAAATTACAACGCACCCGCATGGATCTGGGTATTTCTTTTTTACCTACATCATCCTGGAAATACGACATCAACTACCGGCACGAAACCCGTGAGGGCACTAAACGTTCGGCTGGCAGCTTCTTTTTCAATGCCGCACAAATGATCGAACCGGTGGATTATGTGACTGATGAAATCGATGCATCGGCTTCATACATCGGCAAACGCTGGCAGGCAACACTGGCCTATTACGGATCATTTTTCAGCAATGAGAATAAATCACTGACCTGGGATGAAGCCTTTAACCCGATCATTGCGGGTGCCACCAGTGGTCAGCGTGCTCTGGCACCAGACAATTTGTTTCATCAACTGATCATGTCCGCCGGCTATCAGATATCCAGCAAGACACGACTCAGCGGTGATATCAGTATTGGCCGTATGCAACAGGATGAAGACTTCCTGCCTGCAACCACCAATTCCAGCCTCACGGTAGCTGCATTACCCCGAAATTCGGCAGATGCAGAAGTGGACACCCTGCAGGGAAACATTCGATTCATCACATCCATTAACGACAAGATTAGACTTAACGCGTCTTATAACTATTCGGATCACGACAATCAGACCCCACAGTCATTGTACACATGGGTGAGCACCGATGATTTTGTCAACACACCAGAGACTAATCAGCCCTATAGTTTTACCCGTCAGGAAACCAGACTGGGTGGCGACTACCGTTTTGATAGAAGTATCAAAATCAGTGCCGGTGTCGACCACGACAGATTCGAGCGAACCCTGCAGGAAGTCGATAAAACCACTGAAGTTACAGGCTGGGGAAAGCTAATCATCCGTGGCAAGGATTTTATGGACATGACCTTTAAACTGGCGCAGGCCAAACGTGACGTTTCAAACTATCAGGTGGCAGCTGAAATCGATCCACCCCAAAATCCACTGCTAAGAAAATACAATATGGCTGACAGGAGCCGAACCACTGCCGGTGCCACCGTCAACGCCATGCTCAGTGAAACCTTAAATGCGGGGCTGAGTATTGATTACGCCAAAGATGACTACTCTGAATCAACGCTCGGCCTGGTAGATGCCAATGAACTTAATTTCAATGCCGATGCCTCTGCCATACTGACAGAAGAATCCAGCATGCATGTATTTGCGGGTCAGGAACGCATTGAATCCAGTCAGGCTGGTAGCTCATCATTTTCCACACCCACCTGGTTTGCAAATAATGATGACACCATCAACAGCATCGGCATGGGTTATAAACAGCAACTGATGGAAGACAAACTTGAGCTGGGTGTCGACTATGTCATGTCACAGTCCACCGGCAAGATTCAGATTATCAGTGCCGGAACTGACAATTTTCCCGACCTTGAGGTCGATCTGCAAAGCCTCAAACTTTATGCCGACTACCAGATGAAAGACAACATGTCAGTGCATGCCGCCTACTGGTATGAAAGCTATGACACAAAGAGCTGGGCACTGGATGGCGTCAACCCGGACACGGTCTGGAATGTACTGGGATTCGGCGAGATGACACCCTCATATGACGTTAGCGTCATCACCGTGTCATTGCGCTACAAATTTTAAAGTGAAAGAAAAGCATGTAAGCAGTATCTGAAGTTAACGAAGTTTTATCGGGGATCATTAAATATCCCTGTTGTGTTGAAATTGATTATCACACTTCCTAACAGGGAGGGAGACGCTATGAAGAACAAGACGAAGTTTCATCTATTAACAACCGCTCTATTAGCTTTGCTGTTGAGTTTAGGCGGATGTGCCGATGATGGTAGTACTGGCCTTCCCGGTACCGATGGTGCCGATGGTGCGCCGGGCGCTGATGGCGCTCCCGGTACAACAGACGGTAATAATGTCGGCATCACTGCCCTGCACAGTCGAGCCTATCTGCAGTCGGTGGGTGAATTCGATGCGACTGGCAGCAACCCGAAATACTTCGCTAATGCGACCATCACTTCGGCAACCGCCGATGCAGCTGGCCTGGTCACAGTTAACTTCTCGGTCACCGATGCAGACGCAAATCCCGATGCTTCTATTACCAGCATCAGCGCCAATATTGCCAAACTGATGCCGGCAACTGTAACTGAATCCTACAATAAATGGGTTCCCTATAACTATCGGGCTCAGACGGTGAGCGGTACTGGATTTCCCAATCCTGATGGCACCGCAGCTAATCAGGGCTACACGGATAGTGGCGGTACCTTTACCAATCATGGTGATGGCACCTACACCTATGTATTTGGTACCGATCTGACCAGTGTCGTCACCCCGGTTGGAGCAACCGCTATCAGTTATGATCGCAACCTCACCCATCGAGTCTCTATTATGATGGGCGGCCATGCGGGACCAACAGCGGATGCCGTGTTTGATTTTGTTCCCGATGGTTCAGCCGTTACTCAAACTCGCAACATTGTTGAGACGGCAGCATGTCAGAACTGTCATGGTGATGAGTTTCACGGTCATGGTGGTAATCGTCTCACAGTTGATAACTGTGTGACCTGTCATAACCCAAGCACTACTGATCCCCATGGTGGTGAAACCGTTGACTTCAAGGTGATGATCCATAAGATCCATGCCGGCGGCGAACTGGCCAGCATACCTGGTGCTGATGGCCTGGTATGGGATACCGGCGCTGGTGAATCCGCTGATAATGGTGAGTATGCCATCTGGGGTTACAGAAACACCAAACATGACTGGTGGAAAGTCGGCTTCCCTGCCATTATCGAAAACTGCACCAAGTGTCACCAGGAAGTGGTACCCGATGCAGATCCCACCACACTGGCCGAGGTCGATAACTGGAAAAATGTACCTTCACGCGCAGCCTGTGGTAGTTGTCACGATACTATCGACTTTGCAGAAACAAATATTGCGAGCCCCGCCTATCATCCAGGTGGCCCATTAGCCACAGATGATGGATGCAATAACTGTCATGCACCTGAAGTTGATGTAGGTATCATTCCATCGATCACCAATGCCCACGACTGGACCCAGCATGATCCACGTAATATTCCGGAGTTTACTGTTGACCTGACGGTCTCTGATCCTGCGAACACTACGCATTTTGTGGCCGGTGAAAGCCCCGTGATCAGTATTGCGTTAACACCAACCGGCAGTATCAACCCCATTGACCACACCACAGCTCTGAAAGACACTGATGGTAAAGAAGGCTGTGATATCAGTGGTACACCTGACTGTGCTACGGCTCGCGACGGCAATTTTGACCATATCTATCTGATGGTTCATGGCCCTCGCGAAGAGCGTTCTCCTGCCCTGACTACGGCAGCGCGTGCCGATATCGTCAGCAGCACTGCTGGAAACTTTGACCTCAGTGCCGCAGCCAGTCTTGATCTCAAAGTGGACAATGGACAGGATCTGTATAGCTCTGACAATGGAGGCACCATCACCGCCGGTAGTATCAGCGTGGATGTCGCCGACGGTACCTTCGCGGCAATTGGTGCAGCCACACCCGCCGAGATCGTCACCTGGCTTAATGCTGATAGCAGCTTTGCGGCGCGAGCCATTGCCTATCTGGAAAACGGCTTTGTTGCCATTCGTAGTAGAAACCTCGGCAAGTTCTATGCGGTACAGCTGGAAACCAGTGATGTCACCACAGCCGTGTTCGGCGGTGACACCGCCATATATGTCGTAGGCGGATATTACGCAAGGAACGATGTTGCCAAGATGGCTCTTGCTGCCGATGATGATCCAAAGGCCGCCTGGACTGTGGGTAGCATCAACTACACCCTGGATCCGGTAGATGACCTGAGACCTGGCACCTATATCGCCAGCGTGGAAATTGCTGATGCAGGTCGTATTAATGACACCAACTACAGGACACCTTCAGTGGCCAAGACCAGCTTCCAGGTCAAACAGGCAGATGAGGAACTGGCACCTGCGGGTAACTGTGGATCCTGTCATCAGGGACCAGAAAATACCGGTTTTGTACTGGACTATGGACGTCACAACAAGATCTTCGACAATACGGCGATCGATCAGTGTGGTGGCTGCCATGACTACCAGTCTCAAAATGCAACCGGTGACTGGGGTGGCGCTAAAACCATTAACAAGCGGATTCATGCCGTGCATCGAGGTGCGGATCTGACTTACCCCAATCTAACCGTGGGGCACAGTGATGGTATTGCTGGCAGAAACTGGGAAATCAACTTCCCACAGGATATTCGCAACTGCGAAACCTGTCATCCTGCCACCGCTGCTCCTGGCAGTATCGCAACCAGTGGAAGCTGGAAAGTAAAAGCAGCTCGCAACCCCTGCAGTGGCTGTCATGATACAGATTCAGCGCAAGCTCATCTGAAACTCATGACCTTTGATCCTACTCCAGCCAACCCCTGGAGCGGTGATGAAGAAGAGTCCTGTCAGGTCTGCCATTGATCTTTATTGATCAGGTAGTTAGTAGCAAAACAGAAGGGGCAACGTCTTGTGACGTTGCCCCTTCTTTTTTAAGATACAGAATCATCAATGGAGATACTAATGCATAACATACGACCCTCGGCCAGCATGTTTCTGACGATATTATTAGTCTGCGGACTAACACTATCCTGCGACAAACATCAGTCATCCGCTGTGGGTGTTGTGGCCAGTGTGAATGGCACAGAAATTACCCAGGCAGACATTGCTTTTGCATCCCGCGGTGCCAGCGGAGGCCATGAAGCAAGACAGCCTGCATCGGATAAAACAAAAGTACTTGAGGATATTATTTTACAGGAGCTGGCCTACCAGAAAGCTGTCAAACTTGGACTGGATGCTGACCCCAAATACCTGGCAGAGCTAAGTGGTCTGCAGGCACAGGTCAATGCCTTCAAACGCAAAAAACTCTCAGCGATGTTTCTGCAAGCTCAATTACTAAATGAAACCAGCATCAGCGATGAAGAAGCACAACAGTACTTCAACAAAAATGCATCGCGACTGCGTACCGAAATTAATGTCTGGCAAATTCTGAGTCGTAATGAAAACACCATTAAAAAAGTTCAGGCTGAGCTTGCACAGGGATTAGCCTTTGAAGAGGTCGCCGCAAAACAGTTTCCTAATTTAGCAGACTCAGCCAGAAAACCCTGGGACTCTGGTTACCTGCAATGGAACCAGATACCCGAAGCATGGCAAAATGCAATCAACAAAATGCAAATAGGTGACACCAGTGAGCTTATTCGCGGCCCGAACAAACGAGTATGGATTATCAAACTAATTGATAAGCGGGAAAACAAAGATCTCAGCTTCGAGCAGCTCAAACCCAAAATCATTGATGTTCTAAAAAATGAAAAAGCCCGGCTGCTTCGTGAGAAGACCATTCAGAATCTTCGGGACAATGCTCGTATTGTGTATGCGAAATAAATAATCAGTAAAAGCCCATCAGAATCAGACCCTGTATTTTTACTATGTAAAGAATACACCCGGATTTTATACCCTGTCATACATGAGAAAGACATAAAAATAGATATAAAAACCAGTTGATCAGATTTGTTTCTAATTGAACAAAAATCAACATCCAACACAATCAGGATGGAGAAAAATCTTGCGAGCTACACACAGAGCAAAAAACTACTGAAGACTCAACTGCCGACAACAGATACCCAGAGCATAGTTAGAACAGAAATAACACCTATTACAGCGATTGCAGTAATTACACATGCAACGCAGATATTACCAAACAATCGAGTTGACATATCCATGACACATCTCCTGTTTATCATTTAGAACAGCACTTACTATACCCTACATATTTTGCCGATCCCTGCCAAATGTCAAGAACCAATCACTGTAACTGATTAATCACCCGGTCAATTAGTATTGAGTAATTTTCTAATAAAAAATTGATTTACATTAATTGCAATCACCTTTTTATTCGGAATCGATAATTTAAGCGCAGTTACTTTTTTTTAGTGATTGTTGCATCTTCCACAATCAACGGGTAAAGGTAACCGTAGCCAAAATCTTTGTTCAACCCAAGCTTGCCTTCAATAACGACAATATCATTCAGTTTAACTGTCTCGCTAGTAGTGACAGTTAGATCATCACCTGTGCTGTTATCTTTAATATGAAGCCAGTTCATTTTCATGATATTGGGGGTAAATTTTGTTACCTGCCCACGGACACGAACTGATTTACCAGCAAACTTATTTTTATCCTTATTGATTTCAGCAATAGTATTACCATCTTTGGCTCTTTCGATTACCTTAATGGCCTGAGCTGCTGGTACCGGTTTAATTTGACCGTTTGGCGCTGCGACTGTTGTTTTATCCTGGGTAAAACCATTTACAAAATAGAGCATTTCAAAATCACGGTTCAGTGATTTACTGTGAAAATTCTTCATTGGCATGACAGTTGGAAATGCAATCATATCGCCAATTTTAAGTAGCGTAACAGGACCGGCAGCCCAGACTTTCACCTTCCCGGTATCAACTTCAGCATAGGTATAACCAGAGGCATCAATGGTATCTGTCACCTTGCCGTAAAGACTGTTAGCAACCGCCTTTTGTTCTGCAATCGCTGAATTAATTACATCTGTGTTAAACACAACGAAAGAAAAACAGAAAAGCAATGTCACTAAAAAGCGGGGGCGATGTTTCATCATGATTGACTCTCTGGTTAAATT
>JAPHQX010000106.1 GCA_026196035.1 Gammaproteobacteria bacterium | reverse complement strand
TTATGTGCGCCCCGTGGTGGCGGTGTTCGTTTTTCTCCTCATTTTCATACCCGCCAGGTGCAGCTTCAGACGGTCGTTGATTATGTGAATCATTATTGATTTTACCCGGCCTGCAGGCGTAATTCAGAGCATTATTCGGTGGAGAAGCTAAACTCAAAATATAACAGGCTGTCTAATAAAAATCCCTGAGTGCTAAAAAGAGAACAAGAATGTCCTTTAACCCCCTTGGCCGACTGACAAACAGTATCTGGGAAAAGGTTGTCGACTGGCTGTCACATGAAAAAGAGAATCATCAGATGCCATTATCTGATTTTGAGCGCCTGCGTTACGAAATCAGACCCGGTGATGTCATTCTTGTTGAAGGCCGTTCACGAATCAGTGAAATTATTAAAACTATTACCTTAAGTAACTGGACCCATTCAGCCTTATACATTGGTCGATTACATGACATTGAAGATCTTGCATTACGTTCCCATGTAGAAAATTTTTATCAGGGTGATCCTGAAGACCCGCTGATTATTGAATCACTGCTCGGTGAAGGTACGCTGGTTGACAGTATTCGTAAATATGATGATGGGCATTTACGTATCTGCCGGCCTAATGGTTTAACGCGACAGGATTCCCAGAAAGTCATTGCCTATGCAATTAATCAGCTAGGCACTTATTATAATGTCAGGCAGATACTCGACCTGGCTCGTTTTCTGTTTCCCTATACTTTTTTACCACGACGCTGGCGCTCCAGTTTATTTGAGCGTAATGCCGGTGCGCCCACGCATAATGTCTGTTCATCTATGATGGCAGAGGCATTCTCTTCTGTGCATTTTCCAATACTTCCGGTGTTGCACCGTGATGAAAATGGAAGTTTGAAAATGTACAAAAGAAATACCAAACTGATTACACCCAAAGATTTTGATTATTCACCTTACTTTGATGTCATTAAATATCCGATTCTTGATTTTGATGAACTGGCAATTTATAGAAAAATGCCCTGGAGTAAAGACGGTGTAATTTTAAATGAGCAGGAAGACGATTTTATTCAGCCGGCTGTTGATCTTTATCATGAAGAATCTATTGGTGAAACAAAAGATATGGTAAAAGATCAGGATCTGGACACTCACCAAGAAAAGCTGGCTTAGGAGGCCTCAATGTTAACCTGGCTTGTCATATTTTTATTTGTAATTGGAACGGCTGCATATTTACGGACGCCGCAGGTGATATGGAATGTCGCACTGGGTGGAGCATTACTGATATTCAGTTTTACTGATTATGCCAATGTGTCGAGTTTACTTATTTTATGGGCATTGTATCTAGTGGTGGTCGTGCCAATTAACATGCCGCATATTCGTCAGAAATATATGTCTGAACCTTTACTGGAATTTATGCGTAATGCTATGCCAAGTATTTCGCAGACAGAACAGGAAGCGCTGGATGCAGGAAAAGTCTGGTGGGAAGCTGAACTTTTTAGTGGTGATCCGGATTATTCAAAAATTCGTGAATTACCTGAACCTAAATTATCAGATGAAGAACAGGCTTTTATGGATGGTCCTGTTGAAGAACTTTGTCGCATGCTGGATGACTGGAAAATTACCAATGAGGATTATGACCTTCCTGAGGATGTCTGGGAATTTTTAAAGAAAAATAAATTCTTTGCGATGATTATTCCCAAATCTTATGGTGGTCTGGAGTTTTCTGCTTTAGGTCATTCATCTGTGGTGCTTAAGGTGGCAGGCAGAAGCATTACCGCAGCAGTAACGGTGATGGTGCCAAACTCATTGGGCCCTGGCGAATTATTAATGCGTTATGGAACCGAAGAGCAGAAGAATCATTATTTACCCAGGCTGGTGAGTGGTGAAGATATTCCCTGCTTTGGTTTGACTGGCCCAGAAGCTGGAAGTGACGCAGGCGCTATGCCTGATACAGGTGTGGTATGTCGTGGTGAATTTAATGGTGAAAAAGATGTTCTGGGTATTCGTCTTAACTGGGAGAAACGTTACATTACCTTAGGCCCTGTTGCGACTCTTCTCGGTCTGGCATTTAAACTGTTTGATCCTGATCACCTGTTAGGTGAAAAAGTTAATCTTGGAATAACCCTGGCGTTAATTAAAACAAACACACCGGGTGTTGATATTGGTAACCGACACTTCACCAGTAATCATATGTTTATGAATGGCCCTAATCGGGGCAAAGATGTTTTTATTCCGATGGACTGGGTGATTGGTGGCGCTGACTATGCCGGTAAAGGCTGGATGATGTTAATGAACTGTCTGTCTGAAGGTCGGGCAGTTTCACTTCCGGCATTGAGTACCGGTGCGGGTAAATATATTTCATATTATACCGGTGCTTATGCACGGGTTCGCAAACAGTTTAAAATTCCCATTGGTTATTTTGAAGGTGTTGAAGAGGCACTGGCGCGAATTGCCGGACAAACGTACATTATGGATTCGGCGCGACTGTTAACACTTTCAGGCCTCGATGCTGGCGAAAGCCCTTCTGTTATTTCCGGCGTTATTAAATACCAGTTAACAGAGCGTATGCGTCAGGTCGTTAATGACGCAATGGATGTTCACGGTGGTCATGGTATTTGTCTGGGACCCAATAATTATCTTGGTCGTGCCTATCAGGGCATTCCTATTAGCATCACTGTTGAAGGTGCAAATATTTTAACACGAAGTATGATTGTGTTTGGTCAGGGTGTTATTCGCAGTCATCCCTATCTGTTAAAAGAAGTTGAAGCGGTTAATCATCCGGACCCTGAGCAGGCATTGATATTATTTGATGATGCACTGTTTAGACACATGGGTTTTATTGCCAGCAATTTATTCAGGTCATTATGGTTAGGTTTGACCAGTGCTATGTTTGTCGGTGTTCCCGGCAAGGGCAAGGTTAAATATTATTATAAACAGCTGACCCGAATGAGTTCCTGCTTCGCGCTGTTATCTGATGCCTGTGTTTTAATCCTCGGCGGTGAACTTAAACGTAAAGAAAAATTGTCGGGTCGTCTTGCGGATGTGTTATCTAATTTATACCTGGTAACGGCAGTGCTTAAGCATTATGAAGATCAGGGCTGTAGATCCAATGATTTACCGTTAATGCAATGGGCATGTGAAGATTCTTTGTATAATGCCCAGGAAGCCATGAAAGGTGTTTTGAGAAACTTTCCTATTCCATTTATCGGTCATCTGTTAAATTTTGTAATCTTTCCGTTAACCAAACCCTATGCAGGGGCAAAGGACAAGCTGGGTCATAAGGTGGCAAGATTATTATTAAAACCCTCTGATACCCGCGATCGTTTAACAAAAGATATTTATATTACAGATGAAGAGACTGACCCGATGGGTCGTATTGAAAATGCATTGCGACGGGTGCTTGCAGCTGAAGAACCGGAAAGAAAATTACGTGATGCCATGCGCATTGGTTTAATACAGCAACAGCCTGTTGACGCGTTGATTAAAAAGGCGATTGAGCTGGAAATACTTGATAAGGACGAAGCTGATCTGGTTAAAGCTTCTTATCTGGCAACTCAGAATGCGATTCGTGTTGATGAGTTTAGTAAAACAGGATGGAAGCCCGTATGAGCAAATCAAAAACAGCCTACATTGTAGATGGAAGTCGCACGCCTTTTTTAAAAGCACGTGGCAAACCCGGTCCCTTCCTGGCATCTGATCTTGCTATATCTGCTGCAAGGCCTTTATTGCTGCGGCAGAATTTTCCTGTAAACAATATTGATGAAGTGATTGTCGGTTGTATTATGCCGACCGAGAACGAAGTTAATATTGCGCGAGTCATCGCTCTTCGTCTGGGTCTGGCTGAAAATATTCCGGCATGGACAGTACAGCGTAATTGCGCATCAGGCATGCAGGCACTTGACTGTGCTTATCGAAATATTTTAAGTGGTCAATCAGATATTGTGCTGGCGGGTGGTACAGAGTCAATGAGTCACGCACCTGTTTTATTTAATGACTTGATGGTTAACTGGTTAAGCCTGTTTATGGCGGCGAAAACCACGGGGCAGAAATTACAGTTGATTACAAAAATCAGACCATCTTATTTTAAACCCATCATTGCCCTGCTCTGTGGTTTGTCAGATCCTGTTGTGGGTATGTCAATGGGACAAACTGCAGAACAGATTGCATTTCGTTTTGGTATAACTCGCGAACAGATGGATGAGTTTTCAGTTGCCAGTCATCAGCGTCTTGCTGCAGCTCAGGATAATGGCAAGCTGGATGAAATCGAAGCGCTCTATGACAACATGGGTAATGCCTTTGAACATGATGATGGATTACGTCGAGATTCATCAATGGCAAACCTTGCCAAACTGAAACCTTACTTTGATCGTAAGTACGGCATGGTAACGCCGGCTAATAGTGCGCAAATCACCGATGGTGCAGCTATGTTGTTACTGGCCAGTGCCAAAGCGGTTAAAAAATATAATCTACCCGTGCTGGCAAAAATAACTGATAGTCAGTGGTCAGGGCTGGATCCAAAAGAAATGGGTCTCGGACCTGCTTATGCCATGGCGCCCATTATGAAACGTAACAAATTAAAAATTGATGATGTTGATTACTGGGAAATTAATGAAGCCTTTGCCGGTCAGGTGCTGGGTTGTATCGAAGCCTGGAAAGATAAGGATTATTGCAAACAGTTTCTTGATCAAAAAACTGCATTTGGTGAAATTCCCCATGAGAAATTAAATATAGATGGCGGTGGTATTAGCCTGGGTCATCCGGTGGGAGCCAGTGGTGCACGAATTGTTTTACACATGGCAAATATATTAAAACAGAATAATGCAAAACGTGGTATTGCAAGTTTGTGTATTGGTGGCGGCCAGGGTGGCGCTATGATGATTGAAGCAAATGATTCAGCGGCTGAGGAATAAGCATGGCATACAAACACTGGAAAATTGAACGTGATGACGAAAATATATGCTGGTTACATCTGGATGTTGCTGACTCAAGCACCAATGTTTTATCTGCGGCAGTACTCGATGAATTGAATGATGTATTAAATGAACAGGCCCAATCATTACCCAAGGGCATTGTCTTTGTCAGTGACAAGAAAAATGGTTTTATTGCCGGTGCCGACATTAATGAATTCACGGTAGTAAAAAATCACGATGAAGCCATGGTCATGCTTAATCGTGGTCATGACATTATGAATAAAGTTGAGAGCATGCCCTGCACCACGGTTGCCATGATAAAAGGTTTCTGTCTGGGTGGTGGTATGGAACTGGCGCTGGCCTGTAATTACCGGGTCATGTGTGACGAACCTTCAACGCGTATCGGTCTGCCTGAAATTAAACTTGGTATTCATCCTGGTTATGGCGGATCTGTTCGTTCTATTTTAAAAGCCGGTCCTGTGGCAGCAATGAATGCCATGTTAACCGGTCGTATGTTACAGGGTCGTCAGGCAAAACGGATGAACCTGGTGGATGATCTGGTTGCAGAACGTCAATTAAAACGTGCAGCACGTTTTTTTGTTGTTAATAAACCTCGACCAAAAGATCTGGGATTAAAAGATAAAATAATGAATCATCGCCTGGTACGACCTTTTATCGCCAAGCAGATGCGCAAGCAGGTTTCAGCAAAAGCACATAAGGATCACTACCCTGCTCCTTACAAACTGATTAGTCTGTGGCAAAAGCATATGGATAACCCAAGGCGGATGTTAAAAGAAGAAGCTGAATCGGTTGCCGGGCTGGTAACTGATTACACGGCACGAAATCTGGTGCGTGTTTTTTTTCTGCAGGAAAAACTTAAATCACAGGGTAAAAAATCAGCATTCAACCCCGAACATATTCATGTGATTGGTGGTGGCATTATGGGCGGCGATATTGCTGCCTGGTGTGCACTAAGAGGTTTTAAGGTGACAGTGCAGGATCGTGATCCCGGTGTACTGGCGGCAACCATGAAACGCTCCAATGATATGTTCAGGAAAAAATTTAAAAAAGATAAACGTTCTATTCGCAATGCACTGGATCGATTAATGCCCGATCATAAAGGTATTGGTGTTAAGCACGCGGATATTATTATTGAGGCGATATTTGAAGATAAAGATGTTAAACAGACACTTTATAAAACGATTGAGCCGCAGATGAAAGAAGGCGCTCTGCTGGCCACCAATACGTCGAGTATTCCACTTGAACAGCTGGCCAGTTGTTTAAATGATCCCGGCCGACTGGTGGGTGTACATTTTTTTAATCCTGTTGCATTAATGCCGCTGGTGGAAATTGTGCGCGGTGATAATACCAGTGACGAGGTGATGAAAAAAGCACTCGCCTTTGGACGTCAGATTGATAAATTACCTTTAGCCGTTAAAAGTACGCCCGGTTTTCTGGTTAATCGAATTCTTATGCCTTATTTGCTGGAAGCCGTTGAGATGGTTGAGGAAGGTATTCCCGCTGAAAAAATTGATCAGGCAGCACTTAATTTTGGCATGCCCATGGGGCCCATTGAACTAGCAGACACCGTCGGACTGGATGTCTGTCGTTCTGTTGCAAAGATATTATCTGAAACCATGAATGTCAGCTTGCCTGCAAAAATGGATACCATGGTCAATAACAAAAAGCTGGGTAAGAAATCCGCTGAAGGTTTTTATAAATGGGTCAAAGGCAAACCGGTTAAAGATAAAAATGTCAGTTATACAAACACAAAAGATCTTGAAGATCGGTTAATATTTCGTTTACTGAATGAAGCAGCGGCCTGTTTACGTGAAAAAGTCGTTGATGATGAAGAACTGATTGATGCCGGTGTTATCTTTGGTACAGGCTTTGCGCCATTCCGCGGCGGCCCCATGCATCATATCCATGCCGAAGGTGTGGATGCTATGAAGTCAAGACTGGAATCACTGGCATCACTGTATGGTGAGCGTTTTAATAGTGATCAACAATGGGCGAGTTTATAAAAAATGAAAAAAGCAACACTGGGATTATTATTGTCTGGACTGGTTTTTCCAGGCCTGGGCCATCTGGTATTAAAAGCCTACAAACGAGCCATTGCCTTAATGCTTACGACTATGGTGTGTTTCATAACCATAATGGTGACTGCGATACAGCAGGTTAATGCGGTAATGGAAAAAATTCAGGCTGAAGGCGGCATAATTGACCTAGATTCAGTTACTCTGGCTGCAAATCAGGCAGTATCTGCCGCTGATCAGGCAACATATAATATTTCTTACTTTATATTAGTCTGTTGCTGGCTGGTGGGCGTGATTGATGGATATAGAGTGGGCAAACAGAAGGATAGTGAAATCTCATCAGCTGATTAATTTTCAGGAATCAGCATGTTAAATATCGAAGAACCTTTCAAAGGTAAGTACGCATTTCTACAACTGGGATTTCGTCCCTTCTTTAGCGCTGCCATTGTTTTTTCTGCGCTTGGCATTCTTGCCTGGATGTTAGTTTATTTTACCGGCTGGGCATTACCGGCTGATAACTATGTGAGTATTTCATGGCATGCTCATGAAATGGTCTTTGGTTATACCCTGGCTGTGGTCAGTGGATTTTTACTAACGGCCATTAAAAACTGGACCGGCGTACAAACACTCCGCGGCAAACCCCTGTTGATTCTTTTTTTATTCTGGCTGGTTGCGCGTATTCTTCCTTTTGTACTTAATCAGTCATCACTTTTTATTCTGGCAACTGTCGATTTATTATTTAATTTTTTATTAGCATTAGCCATTACACAGCCGATCTTAAAAGTACGCCAGTGGCAGAATGTGGTCTTTCCGGTTATAGGTTCACTGATTTTTTTAAGTAATCTGGTTTTTTATTCTGGATTACTGGGCCTCTGGACTGATGGTATTCATTATGGAATCTACAGTGGGTTTTATATTCTGCTGGCACTGATCTTTATCATGGGGCGCAGGGTTATTCCCTTCTTCATTGAGAAAGGTGTTGATGAATCCTTTCAGGCAAAAAACTGGCAATGGCTGGATGTTTCCAGTTTGCTATTGCTGGCTATTTTTATAGTTTCTGATCTGATCAATCCTGTCAGTATGATTACTGCCCTGTTTGCAGGTCTACTGTTTGTATTACACTCTATGCGATTGTATGGCTGGTATACTCGGGGTATCTGGTCAAAAAATCTGGTATGGATTCTGTATGTAGGTTATGCCTGGATAGCGTTTGGCTTTTTGTTAAAGGTATTGTCGATTACTCATGGTATTTCTGCATTTCTGGCCATACACAGTTTTGCCTATGGTGGTATTGGCATGATTACCATCGGTATGATGGCGCGAGTGGCTCTGGGGCATACCGGCCGCAATGTATTTGACCCACCCAGAATATTAAAGACGGCCTTTGTCTTTATGTTAATTGGTGCAGTGGTTCGAGTGATTTTTCCACTGATTAATATTGATAATTATGCCTTATGGATCGGCATTGCACAGGTGCTGTGGATACTTGCGTTTACGATTGTACTAACCGTTTACCTGCCGATGCTGATTAAACCACGAGTCGATGGCCAGCCGGGTTAGAAAAACTGGAAGTTGATTTTCTCAGTCTAAAATTAAAAAGAAAACGCTAATCAACGCAGATAAAAGAAGGGATACATCGTATCATCTGCATTTTTTTCTAAAAAAATTTCAGTCAAACATATTCTCTGGCATAATTCGCTTTCCTCATTTCAGGTAACAGTAAACCATGTCGACAGAAAAAACATTACATGCCCGTAGCGAATCTAAATGTGAGCTATGTGCGTCAACAGATCATCTGGCTGTTTATGAAATCCCGCCAGAATCAGATGCCAGTGCAGATCAGTGCGTACTGATCTGTGACACCTGTCGTGAACAAATTGAAAATCCTGAAAAAGTCGATGTAAATCACTGGCGTTGCCTTAATGACAGTATGTGGAGTCAGGTGCCTGCGGTACAGGTAATGGCATGGCGCATGCTGAGTCGTTTGAGCACTGAAGCCTGGTCACAGGATCTACTGGATATGCTTTATCTGGATGATGATACCCTCGCCTGGGCAAAGGCCACGGGTGAAGGTCAGAGTGATGAAGATTCTGTTAAGCACCTTGATAGTAACGGCGCAGTACTGGAAGCGGGTGATACAGTGACGCTGATTAAAGATTTAAATGTTAAGGGTGCTAATTTTACCGCCAAGCGAGGTACTGCGGTCAGAGGTATATCGCTGGTGGCCGATAATCCCGAACATATAGAAGGTCGTGTGAATGGCCAGCAAATTGTTATTCTGACAAAGTTTGTTAAAAAATCAGCCTGATGTTGTTCATTTTTTTAGCGGCTTATTTAACTTTAGGCGGCTTCAAAGCAATCACCACAATAAGGACCACAACCAGTAAAATAAACAGCTCTACCAGCATTATTTATCTTTGGTGTAATAGACACCCGGAATCCAGCTCTTTTTGATTTCCCGCGTTTTTTCCAGATCCACTTCATTTTCATCAATAAAGGTAAATACATTCCAGCCGATTCTCAGGCCATCATTGTGATGAAGCTGCTGTTTTCCTTCTATTCTGACTTCATTAATAAATGTGCCATTCGTGCTGCCCAGGTCTTCGAGTATAAATATCTCCCTGCCTTCCTTGTCCTTTTCAGAAAGAATTTGAGCATGTTCAGTGCTGACCGCCAGATCATCGATCTGCACCTGATTTTTAGGTGAGCGTCCGAAAATCAATGGTTTGTCAGTGATTTCAAATTTGTTAGAAACCACTCCTTCAACTGTCTGGATAATCAGTGCCATTACCTCGTCCTCGTTATTTATTGCAGGGCCACAAAAAGCCTGTCATTAGATTAGTGTTAAGACTCTATAAGTACAAGAAATTAACCCTAAGATTTTATTAAAAAGCGATGAGAATCTTATGAGAATCTTATGAGAATCTATCGAACCATAAAAAAATATTCTTTATTCTAATATACTTATTTTATTAATTACGTGTAAAATTGATATTTGTCATCTTTTCAAGAGAACAAAAATATATAATTCCATAGAATTTTGAAGGGTAAGCCTGAATCCGCATTGTACAACTAGCTGATTTAAGGGTTATTTTTTAAGTTCTAGTTGTCATGAGGACTCTATTCCTTGATTTGGGGCAATTTACCCCACTGTAAAAATGATAACCAGGGTTATATGCGCTATATTAAGTAGCTTATAGTTTTTTTTAATATACTCATAAACCAACAAACCCGGGGCAACCTGGATCTAATAAAAACTTGAGGAGACTCGCCGTGCAAGCCTCGCTTGAACAAAAATACAACTTCGATATCGTCAAATGGTTTACCGTTGCGTCGGTTATCTATCTGGTTGTAGGCACTCTGATTGGTGTTTACATTGCAGCTGAGCTGGCCTGGCCTGCTCTTAACCTGGATATAGCCGAAATCAGTTTTGGTCGCTTACGCCCATTACATACCAACGCCGTTATTTTTGCCTTTGGTGGATGTGCCCTGATGGCCACATCTTATTACTCGGTACAGCGCACCTGTGGTGTTCGTGTATGGAGTGACAAACTGGCATGGTTTACCTTTATTGGCTGGAACCTGATAATTGTTTCTGCTGTTATTACTCTGCCTTTAGGTCTGACCCAGGGTAAGGAATACGCAGAACTGGAATGGCCCATTGATATTGCTATTGCCGTTGTCTGGCTGGCATACGGTCTTAACTTTGTTATGACACTGGCCACCCGTAAGACATCGCATATCTATGTGTCTAACTGGTTCTTCCTGTCGATGATCATCATGATTACCTACCTGCATGTGGTTAACAGCCTGGCTATTCCCGTCAGCCTGTTTAAATCATATTCAGTTTACTCAGGTGTTCAGGATGCAATGATTCAATGGTGGTACGGTCATAATGCGGTAGGTTTCTATCTGACGGCCGGTTTCCTCGGTATTATGTATTACTTTGTACCCAAGCAGGCGAATCGCCCTGTTTTCTCATACCGTCTTTCTGTTATCCATTTCTGGGCACTGACCTTTGGTTATGTCTGGTTGGGTGCTCATCATCTTCAGTACACTGCTCTGCCCGACTGGACCGGTTCTTTAGGTGCTGCAGTATCTCTGGCGATGATCATTCCTTCATGGGGTGGCGCAGTAAACGGCATGATGACCCTGTCTGGTGCGTGGGACAAGCTGCGTACTGACTATGTTATGCGCTTCCTGATTGTCTCACTGGCCTTCTATGCCATGTCGACTTTTGAAGGTCCTGTCATGTCAGCCAAAACTGTTAATGCTCTGTCTCATTACACTGACTGGACGGTAGGTCACGTTCACTCTGGTGCATTAGGCTGGGTTGCCATGGTGGCTGCCGGTGCTCTGTACCACATGATTATGAAATTGTGGAACACAGAAATGTACTCGGCCAAACTGGTTAACCTGCATTTCTGGTTAGCAACAGTGGGTGCGGTTATTTACATCATCGCGATGTGGGTATCAGGCATCATGCAAGGTCTGATGTGGAGAGACTATGACGAGTTCGGTACTCTGACATACACCTTTGCAGAATCTGTCGCAGCTATGCACCCCTACTATGCCATGCGTGCGGTAGGTGGTCTGATCTACTGGACTGGTGGTGCTGTGATGCTTTACAACACTATTATGACTATCCGTCAGGCAACGGCTGCGCGTAGTGCTAGCCCTGCTGCTGCAACGGCCTAACGGAGGAGAATAAGAACAATGGCTGATCAAATCCATTCAACAAAATTACAGGATAAAATTGAACGTAATGTTTTTCTTATGCTGATAGTAACAGCCCTGCTGTTAACTGTCGGTGGTCTGGTAGAAATCGTTCCGTTATTTTATCTTGATGAAACTATGGAGCATAACCAGCACAAAGAAGTGCTGTGGCAACGCCCTGAAGGCCAGACAGTTAATGACTGGCAGGCCGGTGAAGGTGTTCGTCCCTATACTCCATTAGAAATAGTAGGACGTGATATTTATGTGCGTGAAGGTTGTTATACCTGTCATTCACAGATGATTCGTCCGTTCCGTGATGAGAAAGAGCGTTATGGTCACTACTCTCTGGCGTCAGAATCTATGTACGACCACCCTTTCCAATGGGGTTCAAAACGTACCGGTCCTGACCTGGCACGTGTCGGTGGTAAATACTCTGATGACTGGCATTACCGTCATTTGAGAGCACCTCGTGATGTTGTTCCTGAATCAGTGATGCCTAATTATCCCTGGTTAGAGAAGAATGCAATTGATGCAGAACGTGTTACTAAAACTATGGAAGCCATGCGTATGCTGGGCACACCATATACTGATGCGGATATCGCGTCTGTTGCAGAACAGGTCAAAGGTAAAAATGAACTTCAGGCGGTCGTTGATTACCTGCAGGTTCTGGGCACCATGGTTAAGTTTGACGAAACCAAGGATTACCGTTAATTATGCTTGAATACTTCCATACAGACTGGGCAGCCATGACACTGAATGATTGGGCGGGAATGATCATTACAGTGGGTGTGTTTGTCCTGATGATATGGGCTTATGTGCATGTATTTAATCCAAAGAATAAAGAGAAACTTGAATCTATGCGTCATATTCCACTGGAAGAAGATGATAATGATTCGGAGGACACTAAATAATGAGTGATGATAACAATCCATTTCCCGGTGAAAATAATACCGGACATGTGTGGGATGATAGCTTGCGTGAACTGCTCAATGATCCACCTACCTGGTGGCGCATTGGTTTCCATGCGAGCTGGATCTTCGTAATAGTCTACTGCATTCTGTACCCTGCGTGGCCACTGCTAACAACATCGACCAAAGGTGTTTTAGGCTGGACGTCACTGGGCGAATATCGTGAAGACTTAAAAGCCATAGAAGAAGTACGTGGCCCATACGAGAAAAAACTGAAAGGCATGTCGGCAGCGGCCATTCTGGCTGATGACGAACTGTCTAACTACGTGGTTCGTTCTGCGAAAGTTTTATTCGGTGACAACTGTTCAGCCTGTCATGGTTCAGGTGGTCAGGGTATCGTTGGATTCCCTGTACTGGCGGATGATGACTGGTTATACGGCGGTACGGTAACAGATATCGAAGCCACTATTACTATGGGTCGTAAAGGCATGATGCCTGCACAGGCGGCACTGGTAAATGACGCAGAAGCTGACAAACTGGCCAGTGCTATTTTAGCCGGTAATGTTGCCAGTGAACCTTTGTTCATGGAGAAAGGCTGTGTCGGTTGTCATGGTGTTGATGGTAAAGGCATGGCCCCTCTGGGCTCAGCTAACCTGACAGATTCTGTCTGGCGCTTTGTGGCAGAAGATCAGGCATACAGCATCAAGCATACAATTATGCACGGTGTTAATGATCCATCAGATCCAAAAACACGTAATGCTGAAATGCCGACTTTTGGTGGCACCAAGTTAAGCGAAACTGACATTAAGAAACTGGCGGTTTATGTACATAAACTGGGCGGTGGTCAGTAATTTCTGAAGTTTGTTTAACCCGGGGCACATACCTTGTGCCCCGCTTTTCCCCTGGAGTGTTTCAATGGATGCAACTGCCATTGCAGCTATTCTGAGTGTTGTGGGTACAATATTAGTTGGAACTGTGTTGTTTATACGCATTAGTAAACTGATTAGAACTACACAGTCAGAAGATTAAAACTGTATAAAAAAAGAGGCATTCAGCCTCTTTTTTTTTGTCCAATTATCCGTTAATGGATAATTAGAAAGTGCTTATATATGCTATAATTTCTTGTTCTGACTAATGGTAAATACTTTAGATTTTTTATTTTTTCAGGTATCCCATTTAGAATATGCAGAAATGGCTTACAGGTATCAATAGTGGATAAAGTTACAAAGATTGACCAGTCGAGTGTTGACGAGCTTTATGAAGAAGCCGGTTACTGGCATGTTAATACGGGCGACCAGATTATTCATGCCAAACGCATGTCGGGACGTTTCCGTACTATCAAATGGTACACGGCGACTGTCTGGTTAATTTATTTTCTGGGTCCTTATCTGCGCTGGGGTGATCGCCAGGCCGTTCTGTTTGATATTCCGAATCGTAAATTTCATATTTTTGATATTACCATCATGCCGCAGGATGTCTGGCTGCTGGCGATGATCCTGCTATTTTTTGCCATTATGCTGGCGGCCGTCACCTCCATTGCAGGCCGAGTGTTCTGTGGCTATTTCTGTTTTCAGACCATCTGGACAGATATCTATACTTTTATTGAAGAAAAAATTGAAGGCTCCCCTGCCAAACGTCACAAGCTGGACAAGATGCCCTGGAATGCGGAAAAAATCCGTAAAAAAGTGATCAAGCACAGCTTATGGTTACTCATTGGTATGTTAACCGGCATTGCCTTTACCACCTGGTTTACCGATGCTTATGAAATCTGGGGTGATTACTTTACATTAGAAGCGGGTATCGTTGCCTGGACATCAGTGCTGATGTTTACTCTGGGTACCTACATACTCGCCGGTTTTATGCGTGAACAAACCTGTTTCTGGTTATGTCCCTATGCACGCATACAGGGTGTTATGTATGACACTCAAACCATATTACCGACCTATGACATCAATCGTGGTGAACCCCGTGGAAGACTGGTTAAAGGTAACACGGTTGAAGGTAACGGCGACTGTATTTCATGTAATCAGTGTGTCGCCGTTTGCCCAACAGGTATAGACATACGTCATGGTCAGCAGGAAGGCTGTATTACCTGTGGCCTGTGTCTCGATGCCTGTGATTCAGTTATGGATAAAATTGGCAAACCCCGAGGTTTGATTCGTTATTCTTCTCATGAAGAACTGCAAGGCAAAAAACCACAGCCATTACATAAGCGCCCACGAGTGATTATTTATTTTTCAATTATGTTACTGGCGGCATCAGGATTATTATATGGCCTGACCAATCTGGGTACCTTTGACTTAAAAGTTATCCATGAAAGACAGCCTTTGTTTGTTAAATTGAGTAATGGCTCCATTCAGAATAAATACATACTGAAAATTCTGAATAAAACAGATAAGAACATGCATATCAGTATTGATGTTGATGGGCCTGAAAATCTGCAAACACAGGGACTGAAAGAGAAAACCTTATTGCCCAGTGGAAAATTATCCAGCTTCACTATCTTTATACGTATTCCCATGAAGAATTTAGAAGATGATAGAACGCCTGTTAAATTTACGATTCATTCATATGAATCTTATGATGACAGTGTTGAATATCAAAGCATGTTTTATGCGCCGAAATTTTAATTAAGGTTTTGTTTATGACTAATAACAGATCATCATTTGTTGGCATATCTCAGGATAATCCAAAAGGCAGTCGAAATCCCTGGCTTATTGGCATGGTGTCTTTAATCGCCGTTGTCCTGCTGGTGAATATCACGTTTATTACCCTGGCAGTTGTTACTAATCCGGGTCTGGTTACAGATGACTATTATGAAAAGGGCCAGAACCTGGAAGAAACGATACTTAAAAGAGCGACCGCGCGAAAAGCGCTCGGCTGGTCTTACACGACTGATTTTCCAGCCAACCCGGTCATCAATCGTAAAGAAATATATCGTTTCAGCATTGTTGATAAAGCCGGCGTTCCAGTGACCAATGCGGATGTTTTATTAAAAGCTTATCGACCTTCAGATGTGAATGCTGATTTTAATCTCGCCATGAACGAACCTGCGCCCGGTGTTTATGAAACCGATGTACGCTTTCCGTTAAAAGGTATGTGGGAAGTCACCGTAAAAATCAGTCATGGTCAGGATGATTATGATTTTACCCGACGTGCCAGTGTGGTAACTGAATAATTTTATATGAGTAAACAGCAGCACTCTGATACAGGATGTTTTCATTGTGGCCTGCCTGTCCCCTCCGGACATCATTTTGATGCAGAAATTGAAGGCCAGACGCAGGCCTTCTGTTGTCTGGGCTGTCAGTCTGTTTGTAAAATTATTTATGAATCCGGTTTGCAGGGGTTTTATCAACGCACCCCCGAAGGCCAGTTACTGGCGCCACCACCTGAACCACCAAAAGATATTACACTTTACGATATTGATGAAGTGCAAAGTGAATTTATTACGTCGCTTGAAGAAATCCGTGATATTCATTTGCTGGTCGAAGGCATCCATTGCGCAGCCTGTGTCTGGTTGATTGAACGCAGCCTTTCTCATTTGCCGGGTATTATTTCTGTTAAACCTAATCTGGCCAACAGACGTTTACATATTCGCTGGCATAACGATCAAATAAAACTTTCTGAAATTATCAACCGTTTATCTCAGATCGGATATGCTGCTGTGCCTTTTGATCCGGAATCTGCTGAAGGCGTTATAAAAAAACAGAACCGCGCCCTGTTGTTAAGAATGGCTTTTGCCGGTTTTGCCATGATGAATCTGTTATGGGTATCGATTGCACTGTATACCGGTGCCGATGAAGGTGAATTCAGGCAGATGTTTGAGTGGATTGGTTTTGCGCTGGCGACACCCACATTATTTTATTCTGGCTGGCCATTTCTTAAAGGCGCATGGACAGGTATAAAACAACTGCATTTAGGTATGGACCTGCCGATTGCCATAGGTGCAAGCACAACTTACAGCTATTCGATTTATGTCATGCTCAGTCAGAGCCAGGTCGGTGACGTTTATTTTGATACGGTGGTTAATTTTATTTTTGTTATTCTGGTCGGACGTTTTCTGGAAGCCAAATCCAAACGCCATGCGATTTCTGCGACTCAACGATTACTGGATCTTCAACCCCGCATTGCTCATGTTATTCGTAACGGTGAAACTGAAACCGTACCCATTCGTTCGGTAAAACAGGGTGAAACAGTATTGATAAAAGCCGGTGATAAAATACCGGTGGATGGCATTGTTATCAATGGTACAACGTCCATTAATGAATCCATGTTAACAGGTGAATCCAGCCCGGTGAAAAAAGATACTGATCATCAGGTGTATGCCGGCACCGTTAATATTGAAAGTAGCATTCAGGTTAAAGTTGAATCAACTTTACGTAATACGACATTAGGAAAAATCATCAGCCTGGTTGAAGAAGCTCAGGCATCAAAAGCCCCTATACAATGTACAGCCGATAAGATTGTCCCCTGGTTTGTGGCTACTACATTATTGCTGGCCACGATAACTTTTACTTACTGGATGAATACAGACTTTGAACTGGCACTCATGGCGGCCACATCCGTATTAATTATTACCTGCCCCTGCGCGTTTGGACTGGCAACACCCATGGCCATTGCAGTGGCATCGGGTTTAGGCGCGCGCGATGGCATATTGGTAAAAAATGGTGCCGTACTGGAATATTTATCAGAGATTAATCATTTTGTTTTTGATAAAACCGGTACTTTAACCGAAGGTAAAATGTCGGTGAAAGATATTGATACTGACGGTATAGAAAAAACTGAATTACTCGAACTGGCTGCACATGTAGAACTGTTTTCAGAGCACGCCATTGCCCGTGCCATTGTTAATAATGCAAAAGAGAATGCTGTTCAACTGGATACCAATAATGTAAACGAGTTTATTAACAACCCCGGTTTTGGTGTACAGGCCAATGTAAATGGCCAAACGGTAATACTGGGTACCCTTGCATGGCTTGAACAGCACACTATTCAATCCAGTCCCGTGTTACAACAAAGAGCACTGGAACTTGAACAACAGGGCAACACCTGTGTGCATGTAGCCGTTAATGGACAACAGCAGGGTTTGATTGCGGTTGCAGATAAGTTACGCCCCGATGCCAGACAGCTCGTTCAGCATTTGCGTGATCAGAATATAAAAATCACCCTGTTAAGTGGCGATAGAAAAGCCGTGGCTGAGGCCATTGCCAGTGAGCTCGGTGGTATGAATGTTATTGCAGAAGTCGTACCTGATGAAAAAGATCAGGTCATACAGGACTTACAACAGTCGGGTGATAAAGTTGCCATGGTCGGTGATGGCGTTAATGACGCCCCTGCCCTGATTCGTGCCGATGTCGGAATCGCTGTTGGTTCAGGCACCGATGTATCTATGGAAAGTTCTGATATTGTATTGTTAAGTGATGAGCTGAATAAAGTTTATCTGGCGTCACAGTTATCCAGACGTACACTCACCACGATTAAACAGAATATTGCGATATCGATTAGCTACAATATAATTATGATACCGCTGGCGATGATGGCGTTTATAACGCCATTATTTGCAGCGATAGCTATGCCGATCAGTTCACTGGCCGTTATTGGTAATGCATCAAGAATACGAACATTGTTTACGCGTAAACAATAAATGACATTAATATTTTTATTGTGAATAATATGTGTCATTGCGAACGCAGTGCGGCAATCTCGGTTATGCTATCATTTCGAGCTAAAAATGAACTGTTATCGTGAATTAAATTGAACTGTCATCCCGAGCTAAAATAAATTGTCATCCCGAG
>JAPHQX010000023.1 GCA_026196035.1 Gammaproteobacteria bacterium | reverse complement strand
GCCATATCAACAAACAGGTAAGCGCCAACCGCATCCGCGATATCACGAAAACGCTGCCAGTCCATAACACGGGAATAGGCAGAGAAGCCGGCAATAATCATTTTAGGCTTGTGTTCTTTGGCCAGCTGTTCAACCTGATCATAATCCACTTCGCCAGTTTCAGCATTCAGACCATATTGAACGGCATTGTAAATCTTCCCAGAGAAGCTCACTTTTGAGCCGTGAGTTAAATGGCCACCTTCTGCCAGGCTCATACCTAATACGGTATCGCCAGGCTGACATAAGGCCATGTAAACAGCCGCATTGGCCTGCGAACCTGAATGTGGCTGAACATTGGCATAATCAGCACCAAACAGTTGTTTGACTCGGTCGATGGCCAGCTGCTCGGCTTTATCAACGTACTCACAGCCACCGTAATAACGTTTTGCCGGATAACCCTCGGCATACTTGTTGGTCAGCACAGAACCCTGAGCTTCCATCACGCGGGGGCTGGTGTAGTTTTCAGAGGCGATCAGCTCGATATGCTCTTCCTGACGACGGGTTTCATCTTCGATAGCACCCCATAATTCATCGTCATAACCCTTGATACTCATATCAACTGAAAACATGCACGCTCTCCACTATAAACTTGGCCGTAAAAAAAGGTGCATAAGCATAGCCTAATTGAGGTGTTTTAACCAGAGGTAATGGCGCTAAACGCCCGATTCTAGGGAGGATTCGAAGGAAAGTCTTAAGTCTTAAGCCGGAAGCCTTAAGTTGTAAATAATCAGGTATTTACCTGTAAGTACAGTTCATATTTGTCATTACATACATATACCTGTCATTGCGAGCACAGCGCGGCAATCTCGACTGTTATGTCACTTTGAACTAATCAGTGGTTTCTACAGCAGGCATGGAAATAACAGGGGTACCAGTTGAATCGATAGTGATCTTACCTGATGGCTTAAGCGCTTTCTGTTTTCGAACATTACCCACTCTGACAGGAATAATAAAACTGCGGGATTGCTGTTTTCCTTTTTTAATCGTTGTAGCTGATAAATAGATCATGAACTCACCGTCCATTTCCGGCATTAACGTGAGCGTGTGAGTATTAAGCTGATTTTTATCCTGCACGCCAAAGCTGACGGGAATACGGGCATTGTATAAATTAATACTTTCATCCTTTACAAAATAACTGATCGTTAAATCATCGGCTTTCTTACCGGATGAAATTTTTACAGGGATACTGGCTTCCACCCCTATTTCCATGGCCGGCACTTCATAACTTAAATAGATAGGTGCATGGGGTTTTACATAAGCCTGTGTGGTTACACTGGATTGTTTATGCTGATGATTTTCTTTTTGCGTGGTCTGTTTTTCATTGCAGGCCTGCAGCATAGAAAAAGCTATGACCATAAAAAAAATTTTAAATTGATATTTCATCAGAGTATCCATATTAATTAACCTCCACACGTATCGTATAACAGGCGCTTGCTGCTGGATTCGTCGAACTGGATACCTGCACATCATAGGACTCAATGGTATAAACACCTGGCGTTAACACACCTGTGTCTAATGAGCTTCCAAGGCTATCCTTTATCCAGCCATTACTACCATACAAACCCAGGCCTGGAGAATTTGCACCACTAACATGATTAGCTGTTACAGTGTAACTACTATTAGGCGCAGTTACAGTGAATTTTAGAAAACGTGTACTGGTTAGTTTATTAAAATTATCTCGATCAGGCGCCGAATAAACTTGCGCGAAATCATCGGTAGTACATAAAGTTGCTGATGTCTGATTCGGTGAAATAGGTGTATAAATAGGTATGACATTTGCGCTAGATGCGCTATTAGTTTCTGTTGTCCCAAACTCATTAATACTTGCGCTATTAATTACATGGCTGGACACTAAATTATTTATATATGTAAGATCAGGATCTGAATAATATGTTTTTAATGCCGTTACAAAAGGAAAAATACTGGTTAAGGCTGAGGTTGTCTTTTGTTCATTAATTAGTACATTGTAAATTGGGGTAAACCCTAAACTTAGGGTATCTGCAGCATCATTAGCTGAATCATAAATATCATATAAAATTTCCTGCACAGAACACTCACTGTACCAGCCTTTAGGTGAGCAGTTATCACTTTCTATATTAAAATCAAACACAGCCGCCTGTAACGCATCCTGTGAATCTTTATAAACGGGATCATCCAGCATCATTGCCGAAAACGCATTACCAAAACCTTCGCCGAATGCGACACGCATATCCAGATAGTCATTTAAGGCATGAAAACCACCAATGGAATCCGAACGGGAAAATTTGTCTTCAAAATAATGCCCCCATTCATGCACAATTATATGTTCATCGTATTCATCGGTATCTGAATCTTCATCTCCCAGAATATAAATATCAGTACCATTATAATATGACGAACCAATCTGACCGAATGCAGGATTACCTGCAATAAGATTATTATTAATACTCCAGTTAAGCTTCAAGGCGGGGAAATTTGTATTCGCATCAACCGCAAGTATTTTTTGTTTTATCTTATAAACACTGTCCAGTATCGCAAAAGGCGCGGCTACACGCACACTTCCATAATTACTTCCGGTCCAGCCTGACTGTGCATGCAAATTACGCGTTGAGCTGACTGTTCCGCTATCAAATATACCGCCATCCATAGAATACAAAGCCTGACCCGATGTATTGTCTACCACCTGGAAATCCCATGATGGTGTTCCAGTTTGCAACATCTGCGCTTTTACACGTAGAAACATACCACTGGTATCACCCGGTACAGTCAAACTGTAATGACCCGCTGCATCTGTCGTAACACTGTCAATTACCGAGTTACAAATAGCTTCTACAATAGCACCCCGAACCGGAGCTGTATTATCGATACTGCCATAATCAAGACCGACACCTAACTGGACAGGAACGCGATCAAATGTAACACCGCCACTGATGATGACATTAGATGCACTACCGGCAACACAGTTTGTCACTGTGACATTAAAATACATCACATCTCCGCCACCGGATGAATCTGTAACACCAATACTAATCCCGGTTACAGTTCCCACATCAGCCAGTAAGGGTGTTCCCGTAATAACAGCGGTTCTGTCGCCAGTTTTAGTTATGCTCATCCAGCCCGGATTATTTTGCAGTGTAAAAGTAAAAGTATCACCTGCATCGGGGTCTGTGACAGACACATCAAAACTGTAACTGGCACCTACACTAACAATGCTTATAGCCGTCGCAGAGATAATCGGGTCTGTATTAACCACTGGAGTACCAGAACCACCACCGCCACCACAACCCTGAATTAGCAGCGAAAAAGAAACCACAAGCCCGAAAAATAATGGAGAAAAAAATCTAAAGTTCATAAATCACAGGTAAATTGAATATATCGAATGAGTATAGCCGACTGGACTACTTCTTTTAGGGCATAATGTCTTATAATTTGCACCGTTAACACAACTGCTGACTAAATATATATGGCTCAATACATCTACACAATGAACGGCGTTGGCAAAATTGTCCCGCCGAAGAAAGAAATCCTTAAAGACATTTACCTGAATTTTTTCCCTGGCGCCAAGATTGGTGTTCTGGGTTACAACGGCGCGGGTAAATCTACCCTGTTACGCATCATGGCGGGTATTGATACCGACATCATTGGTGAAGCCCGCCCCCAGCCCGGCATCAATATTGGCTACCTGGCACAGGAACCTGAACTGGATCTCACTAAAGATGTACGTGGCAATGTAGAAGACGGTTTAAAAGAGATCACCGAAGCCCAGACTAAACTGGACGCAGTTTATGCTGCCTATGCCGACCCGGATGCCGATTTTGATGCCCTGGCCGCCGAACAGGCTCGCCTTGAGAATATCATTCAGGCCTCCGATGCTCACAACCTGGATCATAAACTTGAAATTGCAGCCGATGCCCTGCGTCTGCCGCCCTGGGATGCGGATGTCAGCAAGCTCTCTGGCGGTGAAAAGCGCCGTGTTGCCCTGTGCCGCCTGTTGATGTCGTCGCCGGACATGCTAATCCTTGATGAACCCACCAACCATCTGGATGCGGAATCTGTCGCCTGGCTGGAAAGATTCCTGCAGGAATACCAGGGTACCGTAGTCGCAGTCACCCATGACCGTTACTTCCTTGATAATGTCGCCGGCTGGATTCTGGAACTGGATCGTGGCCAGGGCATCCCCTGGGAAGGCAATTATTCATCATGGCTGGAACAGAAGGAAAACCGCCTGCAGCAGGAAGAGAAAAAGGAAGCCGGTCGCCAGAAAGCCATCAAGGCCGAGCTGGAATGGGTGCGCTCCAATGCCAAGGGCCGGCATGCCAAAAGCAAGGCCCGTATGGCCCGATTTGAAGAATTATCATCGGATGATTACCAGAAACGCAGCGAAACCAAGAGCCTGTATATTCCACCGGGTCCAAGACTGGGTGATCTGGTCATCGAAGCCAACGGCATTGCTAAACGTTACGGCGATAAAGTGCTGTATGAAAACCTCAGTTTTAACCTGCCCAAGGGCGGCATTGTTGGCATCATTGGCCCGAATGGCGCGGGTAAAACTACCCTGTTCAGGATTCTAACCGGAGAAGAGCAACCGGATGAAGGTGAATTCAAGATTGGCGACAGTGTAGAAATTGGTTATGTTGACCAGAGCCGTGACAGCCTGGATAACAGCAAAACCGTATGGGAAGAAATCTCCGATGGCCTGGATAACATCACTGTTGGCCGCTACACCACACCATCAAGAGCCTATGTCAGCCACTTCAACTTCAAAGGCGAAGATCAGCAGAAAAACATCGGCAAGCTATCCGGCGGTGAACGCAATCGCGTGCATCTGGCCAAGCTACTGAAAAAAGGTGGCAACCTGCTGTTACTCGATGAGCCCACCAATGATCTTGATGTGGAAACCCTGCGTGCACTGGAAGAAGCCCTGCTCGACTTCCCCGGCTGCGCTGTCGTCATCTCCCATGACCGCTGGTTCCTCGATCGTATTGCCACTCATATTCTCGCTTTTGAAGGCGATAGTCAGGTGACCTGGTTTGAAGGTAATTATTCAGATTACGAAGAAGACCGTAAACGTCGTCTGGGTGATGAAGCCCTTAATCCTCACAGGATAAAATACAAACGCCTGAAGTAGATTTAGTTGAAATAGTTGAGTTTTAATACAACAGACCAAGTATTTAATCCTGATAAAAGCTGGCTATAGCTTACGTCTAATATTAGCCAGCGACTTTTTAAAAGCACAAAAGACTAACGCAAATGAACGCTAATAAGCGCAAATTTTTTGTATATGCACCTGTTACGCACAATACACGGGGGTTGATTTTGCTTTTATTTGCGTAAATTTGCGTTTATTTGCGGAGTAGTTCTTTTGCTTTAACTATCACTTTAGCCTGGTCATATTAAATCCAGTCTGACGATTAGTATTAATGAGTCAGACCAGGAGTGGGCAACTACTAGTTATTTCAATTTTTTCTTTATAAAACAGGTATTTCACTCGACATGAAATGCCTGTTTTTTATTATATGCATGCTATATTCATAAGCAGATGTAATAAATGCCATCCTCAGGGAAGTGCCAGTATTACCCATAACTAATAAAATAATTAAACCCATAAGATTAGATCACAATGCCCCCAGTACAGAATGATGCCCAACTTCCACCTTACATAGGTCGCTTTCACATATTAAATAAACTGGGTAAAGGCTCCCAGGGTATTGTTTATCTTGCAACCGACCCGCAACTGGAACGCAATGTTGCCATCAAGACAATAGAACTGGAAAAACCCACGCCGAGAGTAAAAGAACAATTATTAAAAGAAGCCAAAACGGTCGGCAAGTTACAGCATCCGAATATTATTACCCTGTACGAAGCTGACCAGCATCGAGATATTCCCTATCTGGTGTTTGAATACGTTGATGGTTTTTCATTAAAAGATTATTTAAAACGCGAAGGCAAACTATCATCCAAAAAAGCCATTAATATTATTTCACCTGTTTTAAATGCTATTGGTTATGCCCATAAACGTGGCGTTATTCACAGAGACCTGAACCCGGACAATATCATTTTAACCAGCGACAACAATAAACCACGATTAATGGATTTTGGTATTTCTACTTTACTCGGCAACAAGGCCGAAGATGGCATCTGGGGCACATTGAATTATTTATCACCTGAACAATGCGAAGGCCAACAGGCTACTGCCGCATCAGATACATTTAGCATTGGGCTGATACTTTATGAAATGTTAACCGGTGAAAAAGCAGCGCCGGGTGGAGACAAATACGCCGTCATCAACAAGATTGTTAATGAAGAAATAAAAATGCCTTCAGATGTAGACCCGGCCATTCAACTGGTACTACAAAAAGCATTACAGAAAGAACCTGAAGCACGTTACATGGATGCATTAGATATGCGCCAGGATCTACTCAATCATTTGAAACAGATCGCACCAGATACACCGAGTCACTCACCGGCAGGGTCGGAAGCCACAAGCAATACAACATTACAGTTTCTGTTACGCCGTATGGAACTCAAATCAGACTTCCCTACTTTGTCACATCAAATAATAGAAATCAGTCAGAAATGCAAAGCTGATGGCGAATCAAGTGCAAATGCTTTATCCAATGCCATACTGAAAGATTATTCATTATCAACAAAACTGTTACGTCTGGTTAACTCGCCTTTATATGGTCAGTACGGTGGCAAAATCAGCACCATTTCCCGAGCGGTGGTTATTCTTGGTTTCGAAGAAGTTCGTAATGCAGCACTAGGCTTAATGCTACTGGATCATTTAAAAGACAAAAACCAGGCCGGCTCACTAAAAGAAGCCTGCATAGGCTCTTTAATGAGTGGCAGTATCGCTAATGGTTTATCTAAAGATTTAAAAATAAAAGATTCCGAAGAAGCCTATGTATGCTCCATGTTTCACAACCTGGGCAAGATGCTGGCGATTTATTATTTCCCGGAAGAAGTTGAAGTTATTCTTGATCATGTACAACAAAAAGGCATGAAAGAAGATCATGCTGCACAATCAGTGCTGGGGGTGACTTTTGAAGAAGTGGGTATTGCCGTTGGAGAATCATGGCAATTACCCAGTGAAATCATTGAAAGTATGCAACCGCTTCCACCAGGTGAATTAAAAAAACCGGTAAGTCAGATTGATATGCTAAAACACATGTCCGGTTTCTCTAATGAATACTGCGACCTCATCAGCTCAACATCGGCCAGTAACAGGAATGAAGCATTCGAAACCATTGCATCACGTTATGGTAATACGCTTTCAATTTCACGTGGCCAGATGGAAGATATCGTTAGCCATGCCATGGATGAAATGGCCAAATATGCCAAGCTGGTTAATCTGGATCTGGGTGAAAGCAAACTATTTACCAACGCAGCCAAATGGTCTTCCAGAGCAGTTGAAGAAGCCATTGAAGATGCAGAAAATGACACCCCAAGTTCTACAGAATCAATGGCAGATGAACTGGCCCGGCAGGAACAACTGGTTAATGCCATGCAGGAAATCACTGAAGCGATACTGGAAGGTGCACCACTGAATAATATTCTTGTGATGATTATGGAAACCATTTTCACCGGACTGAATTTTACTCGTGTAACATTCTGCTTTATTAATAAAACTCGTACTGCAATTGATGCACGATTTGGCTTTGGACCTGATATAGAAGCCATTAAAGATAGACTGAGCATACCTACGGGTGGCGATAAGGACATTTTCAATCAGGCATTAAAACTCAATCAGGACATGCGAATTGAAAATATGCAATCAGTAGAAGCACAAAGCCTGATGCCAAAATGGTATATAGAAAAATTTGCAAAGAAATCCATGCTGGTATTTCCTATTACCGTAAAGAACATTCCCATGGGCATTCTCTTTATTGATAACATCAACCCAATTTCCATGATAGATGAAAAGAAACTCAATATGGCAAGGACACTTAGAAATCAGATTGTTCTGGCTATTCGTAATGCCACCAGCTAAATCCTGTCATAAACAAACCCGACAAAACATAAATCAGGATTTGTTCTTCTCTCACCCACAAGGTCAAACCATCAGAACAGATTACAAAATCAATAACTACACTGGTATGCGACCTGTTTAAATCGAATAATAAATTTAAAAAAATTTCTGACCTATCCAGTATGTTTTTTCTACTAACACTCTTACATTTAAAAACCATATAAAAGAATATCCTTATTTTCTAATAAGTTTCTATCCTATCGCGATTAAGGATTTTCCCTATATCGTTATCATCATCAAGCATTTAAATTTTCCATGCTGAAAATCTTTAGTAAAGCTGACTGTTATGTTGGCATAAAACATATAAGGATGAATAAATGATAAAAACTAACCAACCAAAACCGGGTTGCAAAACTCTGTTGTCTATAGCACTGACGTTGAGTTGTATAGGTTCACAGGCATTTGCTGATGATGACAGGATAACCCTCATTGAGATGGGTGACCTACATGGCACACTGGTTCCACACGCTGCTATTTTAAAAAATCCCGATGGCACAGAACGCGAAGTCGCCAGTGCCGGTGGTCTGGCCAGACTTAAAACTGTCGTTAATGAGATAAGAGCTGATAACCCTGAAGCAGTGCTTCTTTCAACAGGTGATTTAACTCACGGCAGTGCTGAAGCCATGTTCACTGTGGGTGATGCCATGATGATACCGATGAATGCATTTGGCATTGATGTGTATACACCAGGCAACTGGGACTTTGGTTATGGTGGTGCCGTATTCCGTAATCGCTTTACAAGCTTCGGCCCAAAACCGACTATTCCTGGCAACATTCGAACCATGTCCAGTTATATTGGCTGTGATGATGTTCCTGTTATTGAGGGACTCACCGATACAGCCAGTGGCTATACCTGTAATGAAATTACAGCTACAGCACCCTACGTAACACCCGATGGTATGGGCGTTATTAAAGCCAACTTCCCCACTGTTGCAGCAAATTTATATAACGCTGCTCCACTACCAGCACCTTTGCACGGCAAACCTGTATTACCCGCTTTCAAAATGCTGGAACGTAATGGCACTAGCATTGCTGTCATAGGCCTCACTGCTTCTATCGTTCCACAACAGGCAGATACATTTAATATTGGATTACGTTTTACTCAGGGCGTTGAAGAATTACCGGGTCTGATTGAACAGGTTAAAGATCTGGGCGCAGAACTCATCGTTGTTCAATCTGAACTGGGTTTGTCACAAAATATCAAAATTGCCCAGAGCTTTAGAGATATTGATGTTATGTATTCAGCTCATACTCATGAAGTCACTCTGGGTGCATTACTGGTTTCAAGGAACAAGATCACCAGAACCACTCCGGGAGAATCATTAAACTGGCGTGAACGTCTTCAGCTTGCGGCAGGTGCAGCCATCGTGGTTGAGACCAATCGTGATATGTATGTAGGCCGCCTTGACCTTGAAATGAAATATGGACGTGTAGCTGACTTCGACTGGGAAGCTATTCCAGTAGATGAATCTGTCGCTGAAGACCCCGCCATGGCTCAACTGGTTGCCGCCATGGAAGAAGACTTTGTCGCGGGTACAGATGGTGAAATTAGACGTCATACCTTTATGCCCGGTGGTTTTGTTAATCCTTCAATAAAAGGCCTTCAGCTGGTTGATGATCTTGATACAGTTGTAGGCTATACCGATACCTTGCTGTTAAGACATCATGTGCTGGAAGATACGCTTAATAATTTTCTTGCCGATGCTATTCGCTCTGTTACTGACGGCGTAGCCGATGTTAGAAATGTTCCCGGCTGGGAAAACGGTGTAGATATTTCCATGGCTAATGGCTTCCGTTTTGGTAATGCCGTTTTACCAGGTAGTGCAATTACTTTACGTGACCTGTATACCTGGTTCCCTATTGCTCCTGCAGTCAATATTGCTGATTTCTCGGGCCAGTCTATTCAGAACAGCCTTAATACCATACTGGGTGCTGTATTTGACCGTAATGTTTTCATGCAACGTGGTGGATGGTATCTGGGCCTTGCCAACATGGAACAGAAAATTGATCTTAAAAACAGGCCCTTCAGCAGTTCAGGCAGTCGTGTCGTTGAAACAAAAATTGGCGGCCAGCCCCTGGATCTGGGTAAACGTTATGTCTTTGCTTCCTGTTACGGACATGGCAACCCTCTGGATGATGTCTGCCGTACCGGGGGTGGCGCTAACCACAAGTTCTTCCAGTTAGCAGATGCAGATGATTACAATAGCGAAATAACACTGGCTGAACCCGTCAACAAGGAAGGCGTTATTATTGGAGCCACAGTTAAGCAGGTTGCGCCTAATAACTTCCTGCATCCGGTGCATGCATTACGTCGCTACCTGGATAGTCTGACCGATAATACTGTCACTGATGCTCAGTTCGGTACAGGTCAGGGACGCGTAGTCACAGTGGATTCAAAAAATCCGGGTAATCTTCCACAATCAGAAAGTGAACAGATCGGTCAGCCTGATAACACACCCGATCCTACTTTCGTACAACCTCCATTCGGAGCTGGCCCAGATTTCTTTAGTGGCCATATTGGTCACTCTCACTAGAGGTCGACCAATTGTGCTAAATGAAGGGGTGGCATTTTGTCACCCCTTTTTTGTCCCGTAGTTTATTGTAGAGCGTATCAGCCCATGAACATTCCGAACGACCTTGTTATTATGTGTATACTTAACAAATATAAACATTACAGGCTGTATTTATATTGCACTCATTGATTATGAAATCTCGACTAAAACTACTGATAATGATTTTCTGTACACTGTCGTCTACTTATGCTTTAGCAGACTCTATAAATGAGAAGAACAATTGCAGTAAATTTGGGCCAATAACATTTGGGATCCTGCCATTTATAAGTACTGAGCAGTTAGTCGAACGATTTACACCTCTTGCACATTATCTGTCTAAACACCTTGATGTTGCTGTGCGAATTGAAACAGCACCCAATTTTATGGAGTTTTCCCGCCGTACCCAGAAAGATCAACGTTATGACATTTTATTTACAGCACCGCATTTTTACCCTAAAGCTAATACAGCTGGTTATCGATTAATTGCCAGCGTTGATTCATCCGGCATGCGCGCCATTATCGTAGTACCAAAGAAAAGCAATATTCAAAATATTAATGATTTAACTGGAAAACGATTAGCAACACTTCATCCAATGGGACTTTCATCACTGCTGATTAGAAAATATTTATCTACTCATAACATTAACCCGGACATAGATCTAACAATGATTTCTACACCAACACATGACGCATCACTATTGTCGTCATACCACGGCATAACAGATGCGTCCGCCTTGATGGAGCCCCCCTATGAGGCCACCAGTTCACAAATCCGCGATAGCATGCGCATTATTGCAAAGACAGAAAAAACGCCCCATATTCCGATTAGTGTCAGCCCTAAAATTAATGAAAGCTGTGCAAATACTATTTCCGACTTACTGTTGAATATGGACTCCACAATAGATGGCCAGAATGTTCTCAAACACAATCAATTTCCAGGATTCAGGCAGTCAAAAGATGAAGAATATGAAAAAGTCAGAGACCTTCTAGAGCATTAAAAAATATTCTATATGACAAACAAACCCATTCCACTTTTACATTCACTGCGTTTCCGTTTAATCGCAAGTGTCGTTACTATCGAAATAATTATGTTATCAATTCTGGTATGGAATAATATTTCTATTATTCATAAAACACATACCGACCGACTCAGGGATACAGCAACTAGCATGCTACAACAGATTGCGAACACATCTGGTAGACATATGGTTGCAGTTGATTATGCAACACTGGAAGATTATCTAAGCAACATTCTTAACTACAGGGAACTATCCTATATTATTATTGTTGACCGGGACAATCGACCCGTTATTGCCCTGGGAACTACACAACCAGAAACCAGACCTGAGATAGATTTACATCCAAAGCTGGTAAAGGATGGTCTTTTCGATGTTGCTGAAGATATTAAAGTAGCCAATCAATTCATGGGCCGTGTATTAATGGGTTTTTCGTTATCGCTGATGGATGATGCTATTCATAAATCCCGTAGTCGTGGAATCACAATTGCTTTGATTGAAATAACGCTTACTATCATAGTAACTGTACTACTTGGTTTGGGTTTAACACGACGATTATCGCTACTTTCAAATGCAGCAGCTGAAGTTGAAGCCGGTAATTACTCGGTAACTATTCCAACAGAAAATGATGATGAAATCAGCAAAACCGCCACCGCTTTTAATCGCATGGTTGCCGAAGTTGACAGCAGGACACAGCAACTTAAAGAAGCAGAAGCACAATCGAGGATTCTACTAGCTGAAAATCGTCAGTTAATTCATACATCTCTGGAAGTACAGGAAGAAGAACGTAAACATCTAGCACGTGAATTACATGATGAGCTGGGACAATGCTTAACAGCCATACAGGCTGACGCAGAATTAATTCGCGATATATCACATGGTAGAGATAAAAAAATTGAAACCAGTGCAGTCGCGATTATGAACGTATCATCACGAGTTTATGATGTCGTTCATTCCATGATGCACAGATTACGCCCAAACATTCTGGATAATCTGGGTCTGGTTGAAGCCCTGAAAGATGAAATTGATGCATGGCAAAGCAGAAATACAGATACGACCTGTGATTTAAAATATTCAGGCGACTTAAGCAGACTGGATGATCGCACCAACATCAGTTTATATAGAATTATACAGGAGTGCCTGACAAATATATCCAAACATGCCTCTGCCAGAAATGTTCATATTGAATTATCTGAAGTTAATGAAAACATATTACTAACAATAAAAGATGATGGCACTGGATTTGATATACATTCACCTGGCAGAGGCCTTGGACTTATTGGAATGCGCGAAAGAGTGACGTCTTTACAGGGTAAAATGGAAATTGAAACGACCCCAGGAACAGGTTTTTCTATTACAATCAGTGCACCATTGATTAATAAGATCTAAAATAGTTGTTATGGATGAAACAAAAAACATAAACGTATTACTGGTTGATGATCATGAAGTTGTACGTGCAGGCTACAACCGTTTGCTGGAAGCAACAAATGGGATATCGGTCATTGCTGAAGCAACCGATGGTGAATCCGCATATACTGAATATTTTCGATATCTACCTGACGTTCTGATAATGGACTTATCTATGCCAGGCATAGGCGGCCTTGAAGCAAGCCGTCGAATATTAGGTAAAGATAAAAATGCAAAAATTCTCGTTTTCAGTGTCTATGAGAATGAAGTATTTCTTACTCGTGCACTGGATCTTGGCGTACTCGGTTATATTTCAAAACGCAGCGCTTCCCAGGTTATGATCGAAGCTGTTCGTCAGGTTGCAAAAGGCACTGCATTTATTGGCCAGGAACTAATGCCTTATCTAATTAAGGCAAGATCATCAACCGATAGTGATCCGCTGACTGAGCTAACGCCTCGTGAATTTGAAGTATTTATGTTACTAGCAGATAGTAAATCCGTTAATGATATTGCAGAATTATTAAATCTAAGCCCTAAAACCATAGGTCATCATACCACCAGTATAAAAAGCAAACTGAATATTTCTGATGCAACCGGATTGACTCGTCTGGCCATACGTCTTGGCCTGATGGCGGCATAGTATAATTCAGTTCATTATTTGCCAGACAATTGCACGATACAATCAACTTCCGACAAAAATTATTTCTGTCGATTCAATTCGCGTAGCTTCTTAAGTTTCTCAGCAATTTTAATCTCCAGCCCTCTATCAACAGGCTGATAATAAATCTGCTCACCCATTTCATCCGGAAAGTACGTTTCCCCTGCTGCAAATCCATTTTCTTCATCATGAGCATAGCGATATCCTTCACCATGACCCAGGTCTTTCATTAAATTTGTCGGTGCATTTCTGATGTGCATGGGCACATCCATGGTACCGCTTTGTTTTGCATCCTGCATTGCAGCTTTATAGGCCATGTAGACTGCATTACTTTTAGCCGCACTGGCAAGATAAATCACTGCCTGAGCAAGCGCCAGCTCACCTTCAGGGCTGCCGAGAATTTCATAAGTTTCTCGTGCATTTAAAGCCAGCTGTAATCCACGAGGATCCGCATTACCGATATCTTCTGATGCCATGCGCACAACACGGCGTGCGATATAAAGCGGGTCACAACCGCCATCCAGCATACGACACATCCAGTAAAGTGCAGCATCAGGATTACTGCCACGCACCGATTTATGCATGGCGGAAATCTGGTCGTAAAAATAATCACCACCTTTATCAAAACGCCGTAACGATTGTGAAGTTACATCCTGAACCGTTTGTTCATTAACCAGCAATTCACCATCAACTTCATCTGCAAGATCGACAGCAATTTCAAGAAAATTCAATGCTCGCCTGGCATCGCCATCGGCTACTTTGGCAATGATCTCCAGCAGCTCTTTTTTAACATTGATTGCCTTATCACCCAGTCCATTTTCCTGATCCTCAAGCGCTCGCTGGAGAAGCACAACAATATCACTGGCTTCAATCCTTTTTAAAACATAGGTTTTACAGCGGGATAGCAATGCATTATTTAATTCAAAAGACGGGTTTTCTGTGGTAGCACCAATAAAACACACTGTACCATCTTCAACAAAAGGCAAAAAAGCATCCTGTTGTGATTTATTAAACCGATGAACTTCATCAATAAACAGTAATGTGGGTTTCTGATAAACATCAAAATACTGGTGTGCCTTTTCAATGGCTGCACGAATATCTTTAACACCTGACAGAACAGCAGATACGCTGAGAAATTGTGCCTGGGAATAATTGGCAATTAATCTGGCCAGAGTGGTTTTGCCTGTTCCCGGGGGACCCCAGAAAATCATTGAATGCAAGCGACCAGATACAATCGCTTTAGTTAAGGATTTTTCCTTACCCAGAATATGGGACTGGCCAATATAATTCTCCAGCCTGTCAGGTCGCATGCGATCTGCCAGTGGGCGAAGCTGTGAGTCTTTATTGTCACTCAACATTGGTTTTAAAAGTCGCCGACCACATCTGTACCTTGTGGTGGCTCAAAATTAAACAGGCTATCGCTAATCGGAGAATTGATTTCGATATTTTTAAAACTGATAACGGTCGTCTGATCAAAACCGTCAACAAATATCATACGCTGGATTTTTTTACCCGCCATAGCCACCTGAATTTCTTTATAGTCACCTTCTTTTTTTATGGGCACTAACCTGATCCAGTAGAATTTATTTTTAAAGCCCTGATCTTCAACTTTAAAATCGACATCAAGATCACTCTTCTGATCAAATAAAATTACCGGCACACCCGCCAGTAACTGATTATAATCTTTAACGGTAACCTGTTCTAATTCACTATCATAAATCCAGATTTTTTTTCCGTTAGAAACAATCTGTTGCGCATAAGGCGTTTTGTAATCCCATAAAAAACGACCCGGTCTTTTTAATCTAAAATCACCCGTAGATTCCTGCAACAGGATATTTGCATGGTCAAACAACCTTTGCTCAAATCGTGATTGCATGGTGGTTGTTTGCTGAAGAAATGACTCCAGCATCTGACGAGCGGTTTCAGCTGAAACAGATGTTGTTATTAGCAACATCATCACTATTTTAATTACATACCTGATCATTTGAGATTCCGTTAGAAAGTCGAGCCTGAATTAATACTCGGGAGGTGGTGGCGCAATGACTTCTCGTTGGCCGTTAGACTGCATACCGCTAACGACACCTGCCGCTTCCATCTCCTCGACCATTCGTGCTGCACGGTTATAACCAATTTTTAAACGGCGTTGAACATAAGAAATAGAAGCCTTACGAGTTTCAGTGACAATTTTTACAGCCTCATCATAGAGAACATCCGCTTCTCCGCCATTGCTAGCCACTGGCGCTTCACCGGGTAGAACAACCGATTCACTATTATCCTGCAAAATTTCCTCAATATAATGCGGTTTACCCTGTGCTTTTAGATGAGCCACAATGCTGTGTACTTCATGGTCGTCAACAAAAGCACCGTGAACACGCTCAGGAATACTGGTACCCACCGATAGATACAACATATCACCATGTCCCAGTAACTGCTCTGCACCCATCTGATCCAGTATGGTTCTTGAATCGACTTTTGAAGATACCTGAAACGCAATTCGGCTGGGAATATTGGATTTAATCAGGCCGGTAATCACATCAACTGAAGGCCGTTGAGTGGCCAGAATTAAATGAATACCTGAGGCACGCGCTTTCTGAGCCAGACGCGCAATCAGCTCTTCAATCTTTTTACCCACTACCATAATTAAATCGGCGAACTCATCAACGATAACGACAATGTAGGGCAACTTCTTTAAAGTGGGTGCTACCTGATCCTCACCCATAAATTCATTCGGTGTAAACAGTGGATCAACAATGGGCTGACCCGCTTCGATTGCTTCATTTATTTTTTTGTTATAACCAGTGATATTACGCACACCTAAAGCCGACATTAGACGATAACGATTTTCCATTTCCCCCACGGCCCAGCGCAATGCATTAGCCGCCTCGGCCATGTCTATAACCACCGGTGTTAGCAAATGGGGAATATCATCATAAACATTTAATTCCAGCATTTTTGGATCGATTAGAATCAATCGTACATCTTCAGGTGTACTCTTATATAACAGACTCACCAGCATGGAGTTAATGCCCACAGATTTACCCGAACCGGTAGTACCTGCTACTAATAGATGAGGCATTTTAGTTAAATCTGCAACCACTGGATGACCGGAAATATCCTTACCCAGACCCACAGTTAGAGGCGACGCGGCTTTGTCATAAGCCTTGGACATGAGAATTTCACTTAAGGAAACAATTTCACGATGCTCGTTTGGAATTTCAAGACCGACAACGGTTTTACCCGGAATTACTTCGACCACTCGCACACTAATCACCGACAGTGAACGCGCCAGGTCTTTGGATAAGGCGGTTATTTTACTGGCTTTAATACCCGGCGCCGGTTGTAGTTCAAAACGAGTGATCACAGGTCCGGGATGAACCGCAACCACTTCAACTTCAATATTAAAGTCGGCCAGTTTTATTTCTACTAAACGTGACAATGCTTCCAGCGCTTCAGGAGATAAGCCTTTATCAGACTTAACTGCTTCATCGAGCAAGCGTAATGGCGGTAATTCGGAATTGACTGGCTCATCATCAAACAGCGCAATCTGTTGCTCCCGGGCATGACGCTCACTAAGCTCAACTTTTGCCATCGTTGGCTCAATACGCACAGACTGCTTACGATTTTCTTTTTTCTTCTGTTCCTGCTTAACGGCGACTTCACGTTTAAGCTTCGCTGTTTCACCTTCTTTTAGTTCACGACGGTATTCGATGAAATTAAGCGCTTTTGAGTACAGCCATTCATAAAAAGACAATGCAGCTGAACCCACCAGATCCATCAGACCCAGCCAGGACAGACCGGTAAACACCGTAATACCT
>JAPHQX010000057.1 GCA_026196035.1 Gammaproteobacteria bacterium | reverse complement strand
CATCACGCCATACGATATCGTGCGCCTGAAGAAAGCCACTGGTAAAGACTCATCTGCTGTGCTGAAAGACCATACTGTGCCTTTCACCATGGATGCCGACGGTGTTCCCGGTCTGAAATTACGCACCACAGACGAAGGTGCCTGCCTGTTTATGGATGAAGTCGAAGGCTGCACCATTTACGAAGATCGCCCTTCAGCCTGTCGTTATTACCCACTTGGCAACCTGTCGATGAAAAAAGCAGACCAGGCCCATGAAAATCAGCACTTTGTACTGGTGAAAGAACCTCACTGTAAAGGCCACGAAGAAGACAACACCTATAATATACAGAGCTTTCGTGAAGATCAGAAAGTCGAAGAATATGATCAGCATAATATTGAATACTTCCAGCTTATCCTGAAGAAAAAATCCATGGGTCCTGGTGTCGGTAGACCACCGGAAATGAGCCTGCAACTGTTTTTCATGGCAGCTTTTGACCAGGATCGCTTCCGTCGCTTTGTATTAAGTCCTGCATTTAAAAACAACTACACGCTTGATGATGAAACCTATGACAAGATAGCCAATGATGATGTTGACTGTATGTATTTTGGTTTCCGCCTGCTTCGCCAGGTACTGTTTAATGAAAAAACCATCGCTGAAGTCGACGGAGCACTGGACAAACGAGTTGAAGAACGTAAGGAAGTCATTGAAATGCGTCGTAAGATCGAAATGGAAAAAGCCAGACAAAATGATCCTTATCAGGCTTACAGACAGGAAGTAGAAGCCGAAAACCTTGAAAAAGATGATAAATAGTCACTCAGTATACGAAGAATAAAATCATTCAGGCGGGTGATTTTTTTAGCCGGATTATTGACTAGACTTTATTAACGGTAAACGCAAAACCTGAACCACATAAGCCATATTGAAATAGCTTATGTGGTTTTTTATGAAGAGAACTTTTCATATGCCCCACCCCAGCGAACACACAACCCGTATAGCTATTATTTCTGACACCCACGGGGTGATTAATAACAATATCATTGATGTGATTAAAACCTGTGATCAGATCATTCATGCCGGTGATATCTGTGGCGCCCATGTCCTTGAACAACTACAAACCTTTGATAAAAAGATCACTGCGGTTGCCGGAAATAACGATGCTTCAGGTCTCTGGCCTGTAGAACAGACTCATGTTGTTAATGCACTTCCACATATGGCTGATATTGAATTACCCGGTGGCATAATAGCCATTGAACATGGTCACAGGCACGGAATGCACACACCCTGTCATGACTCGTTAAGACACTCACATCCTCATGCAAGGGTGATTGTGTACGGCCACACACACAGTATGCTGGTGGATAAGGAGACAACCCCCTGGGTTATCAATCCAGGTGCTGCAGGCGCCACACGAACTCGTGGAGGCGCTTCCTGCATGGTACTCACAGCCAGTGAAAATGAATGGAATATTGAAATGTTTCGTTTTACTGAAGAAAATTCAGCGGTGGCCTGATCAGACAAAATTTACATATTAGTGTAAGCCTTTTACCTGATTCAAATTGTTGTTTTAAATTTCTTTAAAATTACGAAGCTTTTAACGCCGGCATCATCAATGAAAAAATTTCATTTGCCTGATCAATTGAAGTATCACTGATCGACACAAGCTGGCTCTCATCCAGATTAATCAATCCCCTGGTCGATTCAGAAACCCGATCCATTACTTCACTTACATCGCTGGATAAGACAATGGCTCTGGCGAAATTAACGATTGATGCTTCTAATAAATAAAGCTCAGAATTTTCCGGCACTACATGATTAGCCGTAATCAACTGTATGCTCTCCGGTAACCCCCATTCATGCATTAAACGCGAGCCTATCTGGGCATAATCATAGCCCAGCATAGTCTTTTCAATGAGATATAGATCCTTACCCTGCTTTACCGCCACATTGGCTACATAAGTGGCTTCATCCGGTATCTGAGAGTACATCACCAGATGTCCCACATTATGTAATAAGCCAGCAACAAACAAACGCTCACTATCCAGAGCATTGCAGTGGTTTGCAAGCGCACGGGCAATCACTGCACTACGCAGACTGTCGTACCAGAATTTTTGAAGTATGCCCTGATCAATCTTAATATTATTTGAGGCACCAATAACATAAGCGGATAAAGCCAGGTCATGCACCTGTTTAGCCCCGAGAAGATTAATAGCCCTGTCCAGGGTTTCAATTTTTGATGCAAAACCAAAGAATGGACTGTTTGCCAGACGTAATAAACGCATGGTCATTGCAGGATCATTTTTGATCACAGCCACTATATCCATCAATGACGAATTTTTATTATCGAGAACGGTTCTAAGTTCAAAGTAGATATCAGGCAAGGAAAACAACTGAATAGAGTTTTCCACCAATTCACTTAACTTCAGCATGCAAGGTCATTCCATAATAACTATTCAGGAAACATTGAAATAGCAGAGGATTCCCTAAAAAACACAACAAACTTCACAAAATGTTTAATTTTAGTAATTTTATTATATTACCAAAAACAAAAAAGGCGCAGTCACCTGCGCCTTTTTACTAGATAAAACAAATAGATAGAAACTATTTGTTAGCTATATCTTCCAGCTGCTTGGCCCTGATAACCTGGCCATCCAGTGCCGCTTCTTTGGCACTCTTACCATAGGCTACAGCCATTAAAGTACTGTAATAAGTTACCGGGATATGGAACTTGGTACCATAAGTAGCATTGATCTGATCCTGATAAATTTCAACATTCATCTGGCAAACCGGGCATGGTGTCACAATCATATCTGCACCATTATCATAGGCAGATTCAATAATACCTTTAACCAGTGCCTGAGATTTCTGAGGCTCTGAGAATGCCAGCGCACCACCACAACAGGCCACTTTCTTCTCATAAGTCGGAATAGAATCAGCACCCATAGCTTCAACCATTTTGTCCAGGTACATTGGATTTTCAAATGATTCACCATCGATACCAAACGGACGATTGGTCTGACAGCCCACATAACCGGCAATCTTGATACCTTCAAGTGGTTTCACAACCTTCTCTTTCATGGCCTCAAAACCGATATCTTCAATCAGCACTTCAGTCATATGACGGACTTTAGGCATCTCTTTGGAAATTTCTAAATGGGCTTCTTTCAGAGCGGCTTCTGTGCCTTCACGAATTTCTTCACTGCCTTCGATACGCTCTTTAGTTTCACGCGTTGCCAGCCAGCAGGCTGCACATGAAGCAACAATTTCCTGACCTGGATTGTTCTTTTCAGATAGCGCGATGTTACGTGCAGATAAAGCAATTCGAGGTAATTCACCACCACCGGAATAACCGATAGACGCTGAACAACAGTTCCAGTCAGGAATGTCATTTAATTTAATATCCAGTGTATCTAACACCGAATCCAGTGACTTCTGCAAGTTTGAACCTGAAGCACCCTTCTGTGAGGAGCATCCTGGATAATATGAATATTCTTTAGCCATTATTGTCTCCTAACCTATTGGTTGCCAGAAATGCGCGCTTCTTCGATTTCCTGCGCTTTCTTGATCATGGCTTTTAAGCCCGATTTATCTTTCACACTATGACCACCCAGAATTTCCATAGGATCTAGACGTTTAGCTTTAAACATGCCCAGACCAATGCCACTGGCGGCCAGCGCATTTTTAATGCCCTGAACAAAACCATCGATGAAATACAGAGCGATACCCAGTTTCAGTTCATTAACACGACCGTTGGTCATCAGATTATCCCAGAATTTCTGTGAGAACTTCAGGGTAGGCTGATTTTTAGGTGCAATACCCAGACGCTTACCGTAATGGGCCAGACCGTGCATGATATGGGTAATCGGCAGTTCACGAGGACAACGTGCGATACAGTTGTAACATGAAGTACACATCCACATTGAAGTTGATGACAGTACTTCTTCACGCTTACCGGCACGGATCATCATGAAGATTTCCTGTGGCGGATGATCCCAGTAAGGACCCATTGGGCATGAACCGGCACAGACACCACACTGCATGCACATTTTTACCCAGTCGCCTTCTTCAACGTTCGCTTCAACTTCTTTCAGGAAGTCATTGCGATATTTATTAACCATCTGGTTATTTAAATTACTCATCAATAGTCTCCCTTAGAACTTGAATGGGCTCATGCCGATCTTCTCAATGGACTCTGCCATATCTTCGATCAGTTGAGCGGTACGTTCAACATCAGTAATAGCGACTTCATAAGTGGCTACACGTTCTTCTTCAAGATTCAGGGTTTGCAGAGTATCTGCAATCTTGCTCATACGGGTATGAGCCAGTTCAGAACCTTTAACAAAGTGGCACTGATAATCATCACCCTTCTGACAACCCATCAGAATAATACCGTCATAACCTGAGTTAAGTGCATCTGTTAACCAGATGGTATTAACCGAACCCAGACAACGAACCGGTACAACACGTGCAAATGCACTGTATTGCAGTCTGTTCTGTGCCGCCATATCCAGTGCAGGATAAGCATCATTTTCACAGGCCAGAACCAGAATACGGGGTTTTTCGTCAAACTCTTCAGGAATATCAACGTTCTTGATCTGTTGACCTACTGAATCCACCGAGTAGTTCTCGAAGGAAATAACACGAACCGGACAGGCACCCATACAGGTACCGCAACGACGGCAGCGTGATTCGTTATATTGTGGATAACCTTTTTCGTCTTCGTTAATCGCACCGAAAGGACATTCCACAGTACAACGTTTACATTGTGTACAACCTTCCATACGGAAGCTTGGGAAACTTAAGTCACCTGAACGTGGATGAGCTGCTGCACCTTTGGCTGCATTTTCCACTTCCAGAATCGCCTTCATCGCTGCACCAGTGGCATCAATTGCCGCCTGCTGACTATCCATGGGACGACGTACAGGACCGGCAGAATAAATACCGGTACGACGTGTTTCATATGGGAAACAGATAAAGTGAGAATCAGTGAAACCGTGTTTCAGATGAGGCAGATCGGTGCCCTGACGATAATCCAGATTAAGGATGGATTCGACATTGATTGCCACTTCGTGAGCATCTGTTGCTGCCTGTTTATCTTCTTCACTGGCATCATCATCCATTTCCATAGGAACTGCATAAGGATCGGGGCCTGAGTTTGGCTCCTGACCTGTGGCCAGTACCACAAGATCGGCCGGCATAGACTGATCTTCATTGAGTATTTTGTCATGGAAGTTAACGGTTAAATCACTACCACTTGCATCAATAGTGCTAACAGAAGACTTGGTAAAGATAACGCCCTTCTTCTGACCTGAACGATAAAAATCTTCACCGCCGGCACCCGGGGTACGCAGATCGTCATACATGATAACCGTATCAACATCAGGATTAGCATCTTTGAAGTACATTGCCTGTTTGATACTGGCCGTACAGCAGAAACCAGAACAGTAAGGCAGGTGACCCTCTTTGTCACTACGCTGACCGGCACATTGCACGAACACAACGCTTTGAACTTCTTTGCCATCTTTACGCTTGATGGGGCCGCCATTAGCTTCTTTAGCCAGGGCTTCCAGTTCAAGCTGAGTAATAACATTGTCAGACTTGTCATAAGCAAATTCAGTCAGTTTGTTCGCATCAAACTGCTTCATACCCGATGCCTGAACAATCGCACCCATACTTACATTTGTAGTAGCACCACTTTCAGTTGAAATATCCACATCAAAACGACCCGGCGCACCGGCTGTTTTAGTGACTTTAGAATTCAGATGAACAGTGATATTTGGATCAGCTTCAACAGCAGCAATCAGATCAGCAACGGTTGTATCTTCTGGATCAGCATAAGGTGATTTAGTCGCAACACGCTTGTTTAGCTGTGCCATCACACCACCCAGTGCACCGGACTTTTCAACGATCGTAGCCGGATAACCTGCCGCCGATGCCTCAATAGCTGCTGTCATACCGGAAAAACCACCACCGACTACCAGGATATTTTTATTCAGCGGCTGCTCACCACTACCCTTTGGTACTTGCTGGAACTTGGATTCCGCACAGGCCATACGAATATAATCATCGGCCATTTCCTGTGTGGTTTCATTGGCTTCGTCATTATCAGGACGTACCCAGATAACACCTTCACGCAGATTAGCACGGGAAACTGTTACATTCTGGAAGCTAAATGCTTCAACTTTTGCACGACGTGAACAGGCACCGATGATCACGTGATTAGTTTCACCTGAATCAATGTCTGCCTGGATCATGGCAACGCCATCAGCGCTACATAAAAAGTCATGAGATTTGGCAAATTTAGCTTTGCCATCGCGGGTTGCTGTTGTCTCTAACTGGCCGCAGTCCAGGCGATCGCCTATGCCACAACCTTTACAGATATATGCACCCATTAAAATTTCGTCTGCCACTGTTTAGCCCTCCGATCCAGCTACGCGGTTAACAACCTGAATGGCTTTCAGCGCACAAGCTGTTGCACTTTGAACCGCACGATTCACATCCAGTGCATCAGATGCACAACCCGCCGCAAAAATACCGCCGTTAGTGCCGTCATTCTCAATGAAACCATGTTCATTAATGCTGACACCTTCTGGAAGTGTTGATGCATCGATGCTTGGCTCCATACCTACAGCCAGTACAACCAGCTCATGGGGTGTTGCATAACGGTTATAACCTTCAGTATCTACACCTTGAAGTACCGGGTTTTGCGTTTCATTATCCAGAGTGATATTAGCCACTTTAGATTTTATGAAGGTCACATTCTCATCGGCCTGGACTTTTTTGTAGAAATCTTCAAACCGGTCAATGGCTCGAATATCGATGTAGTAAATAGTTGATTTTGCACCAGCATCCGTTGCATAAGTCGTCTGCTTAAGACTGGCCATACAACAGATACGTGAGCAATGTTTCAGATAATTGCGGTCACGAGAACCGGCACATTGAATGAAAGCAATGTCTTTGGCTTCTTTACCATCAGATGGACGTAGGATCTTACCGCCGGTTGGCCCCATAGGGTCATTCATGCGCTCAAATTCAACCGAAGTAATAACATTTTGATAACGATCATAACCATAAGGCTGAATTTTATTGGCATCGTATGGACGCCAGCCAGTGGCATAAACCACCGCACCGACTTTCAGCTCGACGGTTTCTTCCTGCATGTCCAGATCAATAGCACCAAACTTACAGGCTTCTTTCGCTTTATCCGCATCAGCCGTCCCGATCATGGCTGGCTCGATCACATAACGCTCAGGGTATGCCATACGATGAGCACGGTATGCGCCCTTATGCTTGGACAGCCCATAGTTATATTCATCATCGAATTCCGCTTCAACAGCATCTTCACAGGCACCACAGGCCGTACAGTTTTCGTTCACATAGCGTGGGCTGATTTTAATTGTTGCGGAATAGTCACCTTCTGAACCCGTCAGACTAGCGACTTCGGCCATGGTCAGTACCGTAATATTTGGATTCTGTTTGGTACGACGTTGGTTGATTTCCAGGCCACAGGTAGGAAAACAGAGTTTTGGAAAGTATTTGTGAAGCTGGGTAATACGGCCACCCACATAAGGTCTTTTTTCGACCAGAATGACCTGTTTGCCTGCTTCAGCAGCTTCCAGCGCAGTGGTCATACCACTTACGCCTCCACCTACCACCAGGATGGTCTCATTGGTTGCGACTACATCCGTCATTTAGATTCCTCCGAAGCGGATAAATTGATTTCATAAAATCGGTTAAATCAAGTTGTAATTCATAAAATTAAAACTGGATTTAAAAAATTCTTTACTGTTTTAGTCAACTAATAGACGAGCTAAAAGCGCAGTGACAATACAGTACTAATTAAGGAGTGTAAAGATACTCCTTTATGCGTTTTTTCTCTAGGTAAATAAGGTGTTTTAAAATTGAAGTTTCCGATATGCGAATAGAAAACTTTTATGTGAAATAAAAATAATGGCTTAAAAAATGATTTAAATTGAAAAACAGATGATAAATATCAAAAAACACCACTAAATGAGAATTGTTATTATTTGATAATGGAATGATTCAATTAAAGTAAATTATTTACTCAGGGTTTTATTTACTGCTGCTAATAACCTTTCTTCATTAAATGGTTTCAATAACCAGCCCGTAGCACCAAATGATTTGGCCTTTTTCTTTTTATAATCACCGCTTTCAGTAGTAACCATAATGATAGGCGTAAACTTGAATGCTTCTATACGTCTCAATTTACTGACCAGGCTGATGCCATTCATTTCCGGCATATTAATATCAGACAAAACCAGATCAAATGTTTCATCACGAGCAATTCTAAGAGCATCAGTTCCATCAACAGCAGTAACAACTTCATGACCGGCTTCAGTTAGCACAGTTGAAACCAGATTACGTACCATCATTGAATCATCTACAGCCAGTATTCTTGCCATTACAGGTTCGCTTTATTAATCATTATTAATTAAATAGCATAGTTATATTTTCAACCAATGCCAGGATTGATAAAAATTAACACTAATTAAATGTTTGAATTATTTATGAAGAGTCCTGCTGCTATTTATTTAATTTACCAGCGTCCTGACTTAACCGCTTTACCCTGTGGTTTATCCGGATTAAACCAGTCGAGCTTTTCTTTCAACTTAACTACATTTCCAACAATAATTAAGGTTGGCGGCTTAAGGTCATGTTGTTCAACCGTTTCAACCAGCGTCTCAAGCGTTGCGATAATGGTTTTCTGCTCAGGTGTTGTTCCCTTCTGTACCAGAGCCACAGGGGTCGAGCCAGGTAATCCATGAGCAATCAATTCTTTACACAGAGTGGGTGCGCCATGCAGACCCATATAAAACACAACAGTCTGATTGGGTTGCGCCAGCGCCGGCCAGTTGAGATCAATCGTGCCATCTTTTAAATGGCCAGTAACAAATACGCAGGCCTGTGAATAGTCACGATGGGTAAGAGGAATCCCCGCATAAGAGGCACAACCGGCAGCTGCTGTAATACCGGGAACTACCTGAAAAGCCACGCCTTCCTGAGCCAGCAATTCAATTTCTTCTCCACCACGGCCAAAAATGAACGGATCGCCGCCTTTAAGGCGTAATACGCGCTTACCTTCTTTAGCCAGACGCACCAGCAACTGATTGATATTCTCCTGCTGCATGGTGTGTTTATCGCGTTCTTTACCGACATAAATCATTTCGGCATCACGACGCACCAGATCTCGAATAGCCGGTGACACCAGCCGATCATAAACCACCACATCAGCTGCCTGCATTAATCTCAACGCACGGAAAGTCAATAAATCCGGATCTCCCGGCCCTGCACCCACCAGATAAACCTCACCCTGAAAATTAGGCTGTGCATCAGCAGCATCGATGGCTGCCTGCAGATCTTCTGCCGCCTCATCCTCATGCCCCGAAAAAACACGATCAGCTACTGTACCTTCCAGAACGGCTTCCCAGAAGGTACGTCGCTCTTCAACATTACTAAACCTGGCTTTTACCTGTTCACGAAAACCATCGACCAGGGCCGCCAGTCGACCATAGGCAGCAGGTATACAGCCTTCAAGTTTGGTACGAATCATACGCGCCAGTACAGGAGATGCTCCACCCGTTGAAATGGCTATCTGCACAGGGGAACGATCCACAATAGAAGGCATAATAAAAGAACACAAGGGGGGATTATCCACGACATTAACAGGAATTCCTCGCGCCTTAGCCAGAGCAGAAATCTTTTCATTTACCTCGCTCTGATCAGTCGCAGCAATCACCAGTACCGGCTGATTTATATCCCCATCCTCAAATTGACGAGCAACATGGGTAATTTCAGCCCTTTCAGCCATTTCAGTAAGCTCACGAGCCAGTTCTGGAGAAATCACAGTGACCTTGGCCTGTGCTTTTCTTAACAGAGCCACTTTACGAGCAGCGACTTCACCACCACCTACCACAAGGCAGGGCTGGTTTCGAATATTGACAAAAATTGGCAGAAAATCCACTTTGGAATCCTCGTATTAAGGAATAGATGGCGATTTTAGTAAGGCACTAGAATCGGGTCTATATCCCTTTGGCTATGGCTGAAAGATTAATTTCTTAGAGGTTTTACAAGTATAGAGCTAATTTGCTAATTATTAGCCAGCAATTTATCCAGCTTGCCGTTCATGTCCAGCGCAGACAGGTCATCAAAACCACCCACATGAAAATCATCAATAAAGATTTGTGGAACCGTGTTCCGTTTAGTCAGCTTTTCCATATCTTTCCATAACTGACGATTCTTGCTGACATCAATTTTTTCTATGTTCACGCCTTTCTTCTTAAGCAGCTTTTCAGCGCGCGAACAGTAAGGACAGGATCGAGTACAGTACATTAAAACTTTAGGCATTCATTTCACCATCAATCAATTTTACAAACACATGTCCATATATCTCAGAATCCCTAGATTAGTATCTAAAAGACCTCTGGACAAGTATAAATAAAATATCAATCAGAAAACAAACAGCTAGCAATAATTAAACGACGAAACTGGCTGCCAGAGTCCCCATGACCAGCGCCCAGCCATCAACCAGCACAAACAGCATCAGTTTGAACGGCAAAGAAATAATTAAAGGAGATAACATCATCATACCCATGGCCATTAAAACACTGGCAACAACAAGGTCAATAATCAGAAAAGGAATAAACAACATGAAACCAATCTGAAATGCAGTTTTCAATTCAGAGGTTAAAAATGCAGGCATTAAAACAGTAAATGGTACATCATCAGGTGTCGCATAAGGCTCATGATTAGCGATACGAGAGAAAAGCCCAATATCATCTTCACGGGTTTGTGCCATCATGAATTTTCTAAAAGGCGCTTTCAATTTAACCAGTGCTTCGTCAGCACTAATCTGCTCTGCAATATAAGGCTGATAAGCCTCTTCATAAGCTTTGGTAAAAACCGGTGACATAATGAACAGACTTAAAAACAAAGACAGGCCAATTAATATCTGGTTTGAAGGTGTCTGTGCCGTTCCCAGTGCCTGACGCAATATAGACAATACAATAATAATTCGTGTAAATGATGTCATTGTCAGCAACAAGGCTGGCAACAATGACAACAACGTCATTAAAGCTAATATCTGAATCGACAGAGAATAACTTTTCCCACCGCCACTGGTATCTTCTACAACGACTGCTGGAAGCGTTGGTTCAGCCAGAACAGACACAATGGGTATAAACAGAAAAAACATACCCATCAAAATTGAAACGCACTCTCTGACAGTCAATTTCATAGCTGCCCTTCTATTGCTCTACTCAATTTCTCATCAAAATCATTATCAGCTGTAATTTCAGCTGACATATTCTGTAGAATATTGACTCGTCCGGGAGCAACGCCCAGAAGTATTTTCTGGCCTTCTACCTGAACCAGCACAGCTCGTTCACGCGTACCAAGAGAAAGACCACCAAGAATTTTCATATCGACCTGATTGCTCATGGATAATCGGCCATATTTTCGCAAAGCCCAGGCCAGTCCCAGAATTAGCGCAAGAACAACTGCAAGACCCATCACCATATTAATCATATTAATAAAAGAAAAAGGTTCAACCCGGGAAATTGTTTCAGACTGATTTGTCGTTTCTGCGAGAACAGCAAATGGAAAATAAAAAACTGAACAGAAAATGGTTAGCAAAAAAGCTTTCATTAGTTAACTAGCGAAGTTTCTTCACACGCTCCGCAGGGCTAATAATATCGGTTAAACGAATACCAAATTTTTCATTAATAACAACCACTTCACCACGTGCTATTAAAGTTCCATTAACCAGAACATCCATCGGCTCACCCGCCAGTCTATCCAGCTCGACAACTGACCCCTGATTTAATTGCAGGAGATTTCGAATACTGATTTTTGTGCGCCCAATTTCCATTGAAATATTCACCGGAATATCCAGCACTACTTCCAGATTAACATCCGTTTCAGGCAAACTGTCATCGACGACTTCGCTAAAAGATGCCTTATTTGCAACTACGGCTTCCTCAGCAGCCTGCTCCTGTAACGCTTCACCCCATACATCATCAACGTCTGTTGTATTTTCTTCGTCACTCATAGCTCTGCCCTAACCATCAAAAGATTTAATATTTAATTGTGAACGCTTTACCTTATCTGTGATTTTTACTGCTGCATTCCCTCTTGAAACACCAATAGTTCCTTTAAATACAGGAATATCCTCGGCATCCAGAACAATATGATCAGGCATGTCAAAAGGAATGATATCACCGGGTTTTAAATCAACAATTTCTGACACTGTCATTTCCTTCTCAATCAGATTACTGCACATTTCAACCTGGGCTTCAAATATTTCATCACGTAACGATAGCGCCCAACGCGCATCAACCTCAGATACATCACTCTGCACACCTGCATCAAGTAAATCACGTATTGGCTCAATCATTGAATAAGGCAGAGTAATATGACAATCCCCACCACCGCCTTCAAGATCAATTCGGAAAGTACTAACAACTACAACTTCAGTTGGACTAACAATATTTGCCAGATGCGGATTAACTTCAGATGACTGATAATTAAAATCAAGTTTCTTTACCGGATTCCAGGCGTCTTTGTAATCTGCAAATAACAAATCAAGCAGCATTTTTATAACCCGCTGTTCTGTCGGCGTGAATTCACGACCTTCAATTTTGTTATAAAAACGGCCTTCTCCACCAAAGAAATTATCCACCAGAATAAAAACCAGTTTAGGGTCAATTACAAACAGGCCCGTACCTCGTAGCGGAGGCACTTTAACCAGATTTAAACTGGTGGGCACAAATAAACTGTGTACATACTCTGCAAACTTAAGCATTTGCACACCACCCACAGCAATTTCTGCCTGACGTCTT
>JAPHQX010000126.1 GCA_026196035.1 Gammaproteobacteria bacterium | reverse complement strand
TCCTTTAACTGATCTAGCGTTCTTTTAATAACCAGCCCCATACCATCTTTGGTACCTAACTGACGATCAAGAGTCGCCAGGGCAGTTGAAGCAGGGAGAAATGAAATCCGCTCAAACCCGGTTTTTCGAACGACGGCTTGTGGCTCGGCCGTTTTATGAAATAAATCATAAACACTGGGCTCAACATCATCTGGATCAAGTCTGAAATAACTGGTTAATGAACCATGTGGGTCAAGGTCAATCAGTAAAACACGATGGCCACGATTATGCATAACCCCGGCAAGTGTAATTGCCGTTGTTGTTTTGCCTACTCCACCTTTTTGATTGGCTATTGCCCATACATTCATTGAAATACTCTTGCAGGTTCACCTGGTTGCAAACTTTTAACCTGCAAACTTTGTGCCGCTTTTTCAGGTATGCTGGCTTTTACTGCTTTATCAGCAAAAGGCGTTCGACTAGTAAACATATCACTACCTGCCAGTACTCTGATAACAACACGACGATTCTTAATACGGTTTTCAGCTGTTGAATTATCAACTATGGGTCGAAATTCACCAAAGCCAATGGCACCCATACGCTCTGGATTAACGCCCGTTTCTGAAAAAAGCTTAACAACACTGGCGGCTCGAGCGGCTGACAATTCCCAGTTAGATGAGTATTTTGCCGTACTAATGGGCACATTATCCGTATAGCCTGATACATATAACGGATTATTCGAATCCTGTAATATCTGACTTAACTGTTCCAGTATTTCATCTGATTCAGGGGCCAGCTCGGCACTTCCACTGGCAAATAAAATATTCGACCTGAGTTCAATTTCCAGCCATTTTTCATTCCCTCGAATAGCAATCTGTCCCTGATTAATTAATTTCTTCATGCGGTTTTCAACTTTTGCAGCTGTTTCTGCCATTGCCTGATAACTTGAACGACCATCAATACCAATTGAAAATGGAACTCGCTCTGTCGTAACAGCGGTAGGAACTTCAGTTTCCTTATTATATTCTTTTGGCAGAAAAGCCAGAGAAACAGAATCAGAAAGGACACGATACTTGCCAATATTGACTGATGAAATGGAATACATGACCACGAAGAAGGCAAATAACAGGGTAATAAAATCAGCATAAGACACCAGCCAGCGACTGGTATTTTCTTCTTCTTCGTATATATATCGCCGACGTGACATATTAATAGCAATTACATTTTAGAAAAAAATATTTTAGCTAAATTAATTAAGGATTTTTTACTCATCGTAAATAACTTTGTAATTTAGATTCAAGATTACGAGGGTTTTCACCATCGGCAATACTGACAATGCCTTCTACCAGCATTTCATATTGAATAACCTGCTTGTGAACCAGTGCTTTTAATTTTCCGGCCATCGGCAGGAGAACCAGATTAGCCAGACCAACACCATAAATCGTGGCCACAAAAGCAGTGGCAATACCCTCACCCAGCTGACTGGGATCTTCCAGATTATTCATTACATGTATCAAACCCAGTACAGCACCAATAATACCGATAGTTGGACTGTAACCACCCATTGATTCAAATACACGTGCCGCCTGTAACTCTGAATGCTCCATGATACTGATTTCAGTTTCCATAATCTGACGTATGGTCTCCGGCTCATTACCATCAACTAACAACTGCAATGCTTTTCTGGCAAACAGCTCATCTTCTTCGTCAGAAGCATTTTCAAGCGCCAGTAAGCCTTCACGTCGCGACATCTGACTCCAGCGCACCAGTTTTTCAACCGTATCATCAAGATTAAATGAAGGCGTTACAAATACCCAGCGCATTATAAATATGGCACGTATAAAAACGGGAAGTGAAGTCTGTATCATCACAGCGCCAACAGTGCCACCAGTGACAATTAAAAAGGCCGTTAACTGGAATAACTGACCAGTGTCACCACCGCCCAGTAAATTACCAACAATCACAGCCCCGATTGCCAGCAGAATGCCAATTATACTTAGAATGTCCATATCAGGAATTTAAAGCAAGTTTCTTGCCTATTTCATGAAGTGGCAGAACTTGTTCTGCTATACCCGCTACAGCCGCAGGCATACCATAAATAGTACTGGTGTTTTCATCCTGTGCCCAGATTGCAGCACCTTTGGAAATAAGTTTACTACTACCTGTTTTTCCATCTGCACCCATACCCGTCAAAATAATGCCAAGTACTCGTTTGCCTACAGAATCTGCCAGCGAATTAAACATAACATCAACACAGGGCTTATAATTTTGCAGTGGATCTGTTTCTTCTTTTACACGGACTATTTTCTGCCCGGCATTCACTTCAATAACCATCTGCTTACCACCAGGGGCGAGCAGCGCCACACCAGACTTAAGAACATCTCGATCCTGGGCCTCACGCACTTCTATGTTACATAATTGATTCAAACGATTAGCAAAGGCTTCTGTGAATTTTGCCGGCATGTGCTGAACAATAAGAATAGGCAAAGAGAAAGTGGCAGGTAATTGAGTTAATACTTCCTGCAATGCGACTGGACCACCTGTCGATGTACCTATAGCAACCAGATCATAACTAGCAGGACTAAAACGTTTTGCTGACCTTGGAGGTGTTACTGGTTTGGAAGTGTCTGTGGCAATAGTTTGCCGCAATTCTACTGCTGGTCTGGCAGGTACTGTACGCTGAAATGCTGATTTCTGGCTGGCTAATAACTTAACCCTGCTACATAAAATTTCCTGTGCTTCTTCTTTATTACTGGAAATATCACCAAATCGTTTAGGTAAAAAATCAGTTGCACCTGCCTCCAGTGCATCCAGTGTTGCCTGAGCACCTTCATAGGTCAAAGAAGAAAACATGAGTACAGGCGTTGGTACTTCCTTCATAATCTGACGTGTAGAGTCAATGCCATTCATTACTGGCATTTCTATATCCATCGTAATCACATCTGGCTTACATGCTTTTGCCTTGACAATAGCATCCTTACCATCAACCGCAACTTCAACCACTTCTATTTGTGGATCAGCATTGAGTATTTCGGTTAGACGTCGACGAAAAAATCCTGAATCATCTACTACCAGGACACGTATAGGCATGCGTATCTTCTCTTTATTTTTTTACTTCAATTACATACAGTTTTATATCATATAGTGTAAAAATAAAAACCGTATAGCTTTTCTAAAATACAACCAGAAATACCAGAACAGGTCTCTAAAATCCTTTTCTGGCTTTTGCCTTTAAAAGACTCTGTGCATCAATAATCAGTGCAATACCACCATCTCCGGTAATTGTTGATCCTGCAAAGCCAGGTAACCCCTGAAGCAATGCACCTAAAGGTTTAATAACCACTTCTTCCTGACCAACCACCTGATCTGTGACCAAACCCACCATGCGATTACCAATTTGAACAATAATAACCTGCCCCTTACCTTCACCATGCTGCGAACTTTCTCCTGGCTGTAACAGCCATTTTGAAAGATAAAACAAGGGCACGGCTTTCTCTCTAACCATGACCATTAACTGGCCATCTACAACATTGGTTTTTCGTGTTTCAAGTTCAAAAATTTCATTTACATTTGATAATGGCAATGCAAATGTACGCTCACCAAGAGCAATCATTAATGTCGGCAATATAGCCAGTGTCAATGGCACCTTGATACTTAAACAACTGCCCTTACCAAGCGTGGAGTCAATATCCAGTGTGCCATTAAGTTGAGTAATACGTGTTTTTACCACGTCCATACCCACACCACGACCTGAGATATCTGAAATTTCTTCTTTAGTAGAAAACCCAGCCATAAAGATTAAATTAAAACATTCTTTATCATCCAGTCGTGCTGCTGTTTCTTCATCCATCAAGCCTTTTTCAACGACTTTACTGCGCAATTTTTCAGGATCCATTCCGGCACCATCATCTTCTATCGATAACAGAATATGATCGCCTTCCTGAGTAGCCGCCAGTGTCACCGTACCTTCACGTGGTTTACCTTTCTTTTCACGCTCATCAGGTAACTCAATACCATGATCCACCGCATTACGAACCAGATGCACCAATGGATCAGCCAGCGCTTCAACCAGATTTTTATCCAGATCAGTCTCTTCACCAAACATCTCGAGTTTAATTTCTTTTTTGATCTGTCGTGATAAATCTCTAACAACTCTGGGGAAACGCCCGAATACTTTTTTAATCGGCTGCATTCGCGTTTTCATCACCGATGACTGCAAATCCGATGTCACCATACCCAGATTAGTAATCGCCTGAGCAACCTGACCTTCACCCATGGTGGCACGTAAGGTTTGTAACCGGTTTCTCACCAGCACCAGTTCACCAACAAGATTCATAATCTCGTCAAGTCGTTCTGTATCTACTCGAACTGAAGTTTCTGCAGCAGGTTTGGCTGGTGAAGCAGCTCTGGCTGCAGGCTTAACCGCTGCAGGTGCTTCTTTTTTAGGCGGCGAAGGTGGGGCTGGAGGCGCGGCAGGTTTTGCTACCGGCTCTGAAGCAGCAGCCGATACGTCTGCACCGCCAGTAGGCCCCTTACCCTTACCGTGCATTTCATCAAGCAGGTTATCAAATTCATCATCCGTAATTAAATCACTATCCAGTTCGCCAGATCCTGATGAAGCAGGTGCTGAATCAGTAGCCTGACTTGCAGATGCTGATGATTCTGTATTTTCAGTTTCACCTGTAGGACCTTTGCCTTTACCGTGCATTTCATCAAGCAGGTTATCAAATTCATCATCCGTAATGAGATCATCACCACCCGCTTCTACTGGCTGCACCGGTTCGGGAGAAGAAATCGAATCAACAGGCACACCACCATGCTTACCTTTACCGTGTATCTGGTCAAGCAAGTCTTCGAATTCATCTTCAGATATATCATCACTGGATGAGCCACTGGCAGCGGCCACTGGCTCATCCGAATCCATCGCATTAAGTAAGGCATCGAATTCTTCATCGGCTTCATCTGATGATGCAGTTGCAGGTGGTTGTTCAGTCGCTGCTGGCACTTCAACAGCAGCAACGGCGACATCCGTTTCAGGCTCATCATTACCGGGTACTGAATATTTTTTTAAAGTGGCTAATAACTCTGCGGTAGCAGGCGTAGGATCCTGAGCATCCTGAATTTCAGCGAACATGGTTTGTACCGCATCCAGCCCTTGCAAGACAGCATCCATTAATGCCGGCGAAACACTTCGCTCACCCTGACGCAGTACATTAAACACATCTTCACAAACGTGACATGTATCGACCATAGGATTGATGGCAAGAAAACCGGCTCCACCTTTTATGGTATGAAATCCCCTGAACACTGCATTCAGCAGGTCATTATCGTCTGGCGATTGCTCCAGTTCAACTAGCTGCTCACTTAACAGTTCAAGAATTTCACCCGCCTCTACCAGGAAGTCCTGCAGTATTTCGTCATCTAGATCAATTGACATATATGGCCTCTAAAACCCAAGACTTGCCAGTAAATCATCTACATCATCCTGCCCCGTCATGACCTCATCTGTTTCCTTACCGGGTATCTGAGGCCCATCAAGATTTGCTCGGTCGTCTGCAGCTTTTTTATTTTTTTCTTCTTGCGGTGGCGGCGTTAAATGCTCACCCTGAATTTTAATCAGCTCAACCAGATTGGTTTCAACATCATCGACCAGAGTAATGACTTTACGAATAATCTGACTGGTTAAATCCTGAAAATCCTGAGCCATCAAAACTTCTGTAAAACCAGATAACAATTCGCTCATCATAGTTTCTGATTCAGCAAAGAACTCTTCAACTTCAGAGCCCATTGCACGTAATTCATCACCCTGCATTTCTCGACGTCGGAACCTGCCCCACTGTTCACCGAGATGTTTTGCCTGTGTGCTCAGTTTCTCAGCAACAGGTGTTCCTTTTTCAACCACCGTTAAAACAGTATTAGCGGCTTTTTCAGTCATCGTAATGACATATTCAAGACGATCTTTAGCATCTGGAAAATCAGTATTTGCAAGATTAGCTATGCGTGAATCCATCCTGAAACTCATAATGGCCTCATGAATCTCACGCGTCATTTTACCCAGTTCCTGAAACAGATTACTGTCACCTGCAGTAGCGATCTCACTGAGTGCTACTTCAATTTCATCATTAGTGGCATTTTCTCTTTCTAATAATGAAACCAGGCTCTTTGCTTTTTCAAGCAATAAAGATTTATCAATTAAATTATCCATACAGGGTCCGTCTTAGCCTTCTATACGCTCAAAGATTTTATCGATTTTTTCCTTCAGTGTTTGCGCGGTGAATGGTTTCACGACATAACCATTAACACCCGCCTGAGCGGCCATGACAATCTGCTCTTTTTTGGCTTCAGCAGTAACCATTAGCACGGGGAGATTCTTTAACTTGGGATCGGCACGTACTGCCTGTAATAATTCAATGCCTGTCATACCCGGCATATTCCAGTCAGTTACCAGAAAATCAAAATTGCCCGTTTGCAGCTTCGGCAGACCGGTATTACCATCATCTGCCTCATCTGTATTATTGAACCCTAAATCCCGTAACAGATTTTTAATAATTCGCCTCATTGTAGAAAAATCATCCACAATGAGAATTTTCATATTTTTATCCAAGGTTTAATCCCCAGTTTATAACTTGTTAATAGATATTCTGGCAGACATTCACATAATTTCCAGTCTTGCCAGCTGTAACCCTGTGACTAGTTTCCGGTCCAGTCAGTCATTTTCTCACGAAGTATTGCCATCGTCTGCGTATGAATCTGACAAACTCTGGATTCACTGACCTCCAGTACCTGACCAATTTCCTTGAAATTTAATTCTTCATTGTAATATAAGGACATCATCAACTGCTCTCTTTCCGGCAATTCACTGATACTTCGTGTCAACGCCTGCTGAAAGCCTTCTTTCTGCAAAACCGATAGAGGTTCTTTATCGGTCGGTATATCCTGATCTGGCGTTTCTTCAGAATAACTTAAGCTGGACATTTTTATAGTGGCACTTTCTCTCAACACCACATGATAATCATCAAGACTAATATTCAGTTTCTCAGCAATTTCAAAATCCCTGGCATCTCGCCCGGTCTGATTTTCAATTTCTCTGCTGGCCTCACTAAGCTGACGCATCTTTTTATGTAATGATCGAGGTGACCAGTCGCCATGCCGTACTTCATCCAGTATAGAGCCACGAATGCGTATACCTGCATAGGTTTCAAAACTGGCGCCCTGGGAGGGATCATAATTTTTAGCTGCTTCAATCAAACCCAGAGTACCGGCCTGAATCAGATCATCCACCTGCACGGTTGATGGCAGACGCCCCAGCAAGTGATAAGCAATGCGCTTCACCAATGCCAGATGATTAACAATCAGCTCATCACGTTGATCTTTCTGGACCTTAGAATACACGGCACAACCTGATGTCATTGTTGTTAACCCGCTGCGCTATATTGAATAAGTCGCTCAACAAAAAACTCCAGATGTCCACTTGCCGTATCAGGCAATGACCAGCCATCAACTTTCTTTGCCAGATTACGAAATGATAGTGCCGCAGGGCTTTGTGGATAAGACTGCATCACCGCCCGCTGTTTTTTCACTGCCTTAACTAAATATTCATCATAGGGAATCGCACCCAGATAATCGAGTGTGACATCCAGATAATGGTCTGTTGCTCGTGAAAGCTTGGAAAATAAACTTAAACCTTCTTTAGGTGTACGAACCATATTAGCCAGAATATTAAATTTCTGCACATTATGCTCAGTACTCAACACCTTAATTAAAGCATATGCATCTGTCAGCGATGTTGGCTCATCACAAACCACAACAATCACTTCATTTGACGCTCTGACAAAACTAACCACACCATCCGAAATACCGGCGGCTGTATCGACCACCAGCACATCCACAGGTGTATTAAGTTCACTAAAAGCTCGAATAACACCGGCATGTTGTGCAGGTGATAATTCGGTCATCATTTGTGTGCCCGATGATGCCGGAATGATTTTCAATCCTTCGGGGCCTTCTATAATCACTTCTTCAAGGGTTCTTTCACCCGATACCACATGAGATAAATTAGTCTCGGAATGCAGACCCAGTAACAGATCGACATTGGCAAGACCAAGATCTGCATCCAGTAGAATAACGTCTTTACCCAGAGCAATTAAACCCAGTGAGAGATTAACGGACACATTGGTTTTACCCACCCCGCCCTTTCCACTGGCAACTGCGATTACCTGTACTGGTTTCTGATTTGCCATGCGTCTTAAGCCTGCTGCCTGATCGGTCATACTTTGATTTACCACATTATTATAGATGAGCATGGCCTACACCACTGGTAAACGCAACAGCCATAAAATCATCATCTGTGCGTTGCCGATGGTTTTTTGCATGTTTAATCATATCATCCACTAAATCTCTTGCCCGTGCCGGCTGTAAATCTTCCGGCACCCTCTGACCATTACTGATATATGCGGCCGGTAAATGATGCTTAATCATGATACTCAATACACCACCCAGACTGGCAGCCTCATCAACTTTAGTCAGAATACATCCAGCAAGATTAGCTTTTTTAAACGATCTTACAACCTCATTTAAAGTAGGTAATTGAGCATTTGCTGATAGAACAAGATAGGATTTAATTAAAGATTGCTGACTACTAAAATGAACAAATTGCTCGCTTAAGCGCACATCACGCTGACTCATACCTGCGGTATCAATTAACACCAGTTTTTTATCATAAAGCGTATGTAAAAGCTGTTGCAGTTCCTGAGCATTATTCACAGTATGCACCGGCACACCCAGCAACCGACCATAAGTCATTAACTGTTCATGAGCGCCAATACGATAATTATCCGTACTGATCAGAGCAACATGTTTCTGACCATGGCGCATGGCAAAGCGCGCCGCCAGTTTGGCAATAGTCGTTGTTTTACCCACGCCTGTTGGCCCGACCATCGCATAGACACCTCCCCGATTGAGAATATCATCATCGACAACAGTCAGTTGATGCACCAGCTGCTTCAAGGCAGCCTGCATAGAATGTTCAACATCCTGATTCTGATCGAGTCCTTTTACCAGGTATTTACAGACATCCTGACTCAGACCCATTTCAGTCAATCGTTTATAGAGTGTCACGCGTAAAGGATGTTTTTGTGAAAGCTGTCCCCATTCGCTTAAGGCCTGCTGATTCTCAATCATCGCCTTCAGGGATTTCAATTCATCATGCATGGCTGTGATATCTGAATTATCCACCACAGGATTATGAAACAAACCTGCAGCCTGATGTTTTTCTTCTGGCAGGCTATCACTATAAACATCTGTCACCTGAAATTTTTTATTCAGTTCACTACTCTTGGGCAAGTCATCAGTCGAATTCTGCCCCGACATCTCAGTATCAGCTAATGACAAACTGGCATCAACTGACTGATGACTCTGCCTGCTATAAGTTTCAGAATTATATACAGAGGCTGCCGATGAATGATTTTGACTCATCGTCTGATCAAGTGCCTGATTAATCAACTGCTCATCATAATCGTCTGCTACCAGTATTTCTGTCTGATCACCCACCTTTCGGTTGGATAATATAACAGCATCCGGCCCCATATCTTCCTTGACCTGTCTAAGTGCCGTTCTCATATCTTTAGCAATAAAACGTTTTACTTTCATTTCTTATCTCCACATATACCGGCTACTGATCTGCACCAATGGCAGCAACTACTTTAATATTCTTGTTATCAGGTATTTCGCTATAGGACAGAACACTCAAACCTGAAATCGAATGTCTGACTAATTGTGCCAACCATAATCGTAAGGTCGGCGCGACCACGAGGATGGCAGGCTGACCGGCCATTTCCTGTTTACGGGTCACTTCTTCAAGAGATTTAAACAGACGATCAGCCAGGCCAGGTTCGATACCCAGAGATCCCTGAGGCAGACCCTGAGCTGATTGCATTAATAACTGTTCCAGTGCAGGCTCCAGCGTTATCACCGGCAAATCGTTTTCCAGGCCAATGACCTGTTGAATAATCGCCCGACCCAGTGCGATACGAATAGCCGCCGTTAATTCAATCGGATCCTGAGTACGACTACCCTGCTCTGCCAGAACCTCAGCAATGGTACGAATATCCCGAACAGGGACACCTTCACTGAGCAGGTTCTGCATCACTTTAACCACCACACTCAGTGGCATCAGTTTAGGCACAAGATCTTCAACCAGTTTAGGTGAATGCTTGGCCAGATTATCCAGTAGCTGCTGCACTTCTTCATGGCCCAGTAAATCATGGGCGTTATCATGTAACAGTTGATTCAAATGGGTCGCGATCACCGTGGTGGGATCGACAACCGTATAACCTAATGACTGGGCATGGTCACGCTGCCCCCCGTCAATCCATATAGCTTCCAGACCAAATGCCGGATCTTTACCATTAATACCCTGTAAGGCACCGTACACCTGACCAGGATTAATGGCCATTTCACGATCCGGGTAAACCTCACTTTCACCCACCGGCACACCCATCATGGTAATACGGTAAGCATTGGGCGCCAGATCCAGATTGTCACGAATATGCACAGGATGAATCAGAAAACCCAGTTCCTGAGACAGTTTCTTTCGCACACCTTTAATACGATTCAGTAATTGACCATCCTGGTTTTTATCCACCATGGGGATTAAGCCATAACCCACTTCAAGACCTACCAGATCAACAGGCTGCACATCATCCCAGCTTAATTCCCGGGTTTCTTCCGGTATAGCTGGTGATGCTGCAGCGGCAGCCGCCTGCTGAGCTTCTGGCGTTTCACCGGGCATCAATTCACCCTCTGCTTTCTGTTGTTCCATATATCGGGCACCGGCAGCCAGTAATCCAGCCAGAGTCAGGAAAGCCAGATTAGGCATACCCGGAATAACACCGATAGAACCCATAATGCCCGCAGTCACCCATAACACTTTAGGATTACTGAACATCTGGGTAAAAATCTGATCACCCAGATCATGCTTTCCAGAATCACGGGTAATAATAATGGCCGTGGCACTGGATAAGAGTAATGATGGAATCTGTGCCACCAGGCCATCACCAATGGTTAACAGGGTATAGTTTCTCACTGCATCACCCAGCACCATGTCATGCTGGGACATGCCAATAGTTAAACCACCCACGATATTGATAATTAAAATTAAGATACCGGCAACCGCATCGCCACGAACAAATTTACTGGCACCATCCATAGAACCATAAAAGTCGGCTTCACTGGTCACTTCCTCACGACGTACTTTTGCTTCTTCCTGATTAATCAGGCCGGCATTCATATCGGCATCTATGGCCATCTGTTTACCGGGCATGGCATCCAGAGTAAAACGGGCACTGACTTCAGACACACGACCTGCACCTTTGGTCACCACGACAAAGTTGATAATGACCAGAATCGAAAATACCACCAGACCGACGGCGTAATTACCGCCAATAACAAATTCACCAAATGCCTCGATAACATTACCTGCAGCTCCGGTTCCCGTGTGACCTTCCAGTAAAACGATGCGAGTCGAGGCGACATTAAGCGCCAGACGAAACAGTGTGGCGACCAGAATAATGGTGGGGAAAATCACAAAATCCAGTGGTCGCGTGGCGTAGATACACACCAGAAGAATAACCACCGACAATGAAATATTGAAAGTAAACAACATATCCAGCGCCAGAGGCGGCAATGGCACAATCATCATGCCCATCATGGCCACCACCATGAAAGGCGCAACCAGACCCTGCTGACTTAAACGTTGTATATTACTGAGAACGGCTTCCATCGCTTAAACTACCACTCTATTAATGTCGTGTTTCATCGGGCTGTTTTCCCATATCAGCATACTTCTGGAACTCATCTGGCACCTTTACCTTCGGTTGTGACGGTTTTACGCCGCCATTTTTTTGTACTGTCCTTAACTGGTATACGTAAGCCAGTACCTGAGCGACCGCCAGATAGAGGCCCTCGGGAATTTGCTGTCCTATATCTGTACTGTGATACAAGGCTCGTGCCAAAGGTGGCGTTTCCACCAATAAAACTTCATTTTCTTTTGCAATGCGCCGAATATTGGCCGCTACCAGATCCGCACCACGGGCCACAACCATCGGTGCAATCATGCGTTTTTGATCATATTTCAGGGCGACGGCAAAATGCGTCGGGTTGGTTATGACAACATCGGCATCAGGTACTGCTTCCATCATTCGGGCCTGAGCCGCCTCATACTGTAACTGGCGAATTCTGCTGCGAACTTCTGGCTTACCTTCCGTATCCTTCATTTCATCCTTAACTTCCTGTTTGGTCATTTTCATCTGTTTACTGTGATCCCATATCTGGAATGGAACATCGATAGCCGCAATAACAATCAATGCTGAGGTCACTAATAAAAAAGCCATGGCAAATAAATCACCGGCATGGGCCAGAGCAGCATCCACAGACTCGTAACCCAGCTGAAGAAACTCATCCATCTGCACCCAGATAACGGTAATAGCTACTGCCGCCACCAGTACGAACTTGGCAAAAGCCTTGATCATTTCGATAAGACCTTTGGCAGAAAAAATACGTTTCAGACCTTTAAGGGGATTAAGCTTGCTGAGTTTAGGTTGCAGGGCTTCGAAACTGAATGCCCAGCCACCAATGCTTAATGGCGCCAGCAAAGCCGCCAGCATCATAATGATGAAAAATGGCATTAATAGCCAGACACCTGCAAAAATAGCGTCATACAGAAAACGCACTATAGAACTGACATCAAAAATATCCTGCCGAGTCGGTTGCAGGTGCTGCTTCACGATTTCACTCAGGTCATTCATCATGGTCTGCCCCATCATGATCATGGCGACTGCGGCCAGCGCCATGATGACCATGGTATTAAACTCACGTGAACGGGCAATCTGACCTTTTTTTCGGGCGTCGTCTAAACGCTTGTTAGTCGGCTGTTCCGAACGTTCCTGACTGGTATCTTTTTCTTCTGCCATGGCCTATCTCGTCACCACAATATCTTTTACTGCTTCGAAGGCATCCATCAGGAGATGGGTAAATTGAGTTAGCATTGAAGAAGTGGTTGCCGTTAGAAAAATAAAACCCAGCAGAATCATCATCGGAAAACCCACTGCAAAAATATTTAACTGTGGCGCGGCGCGGGTAATAATACCCATGGAAATATTAACTACGAGTAAGGCTGAAACTGCTGGAATCGCTACCAGTAAAGCACCTGCAAACATCTGACTTCCCCAGCTGGCAATTTTCCAGAAGGCCTGTGTAGATAGACCTGTCTCAGCAACCGGCAAAATTCTGAAACTTTCCACCACCAGTTCAAGCAACATCAGATGGCCATTCAGAACAACAAATAACAGGGTTGCCATAATAATCAGATATTGAGAAATCACAGGCACCTGCACCCCATTAGCCGGATCGACCATACGGGCAAATCCGAGACCCATGGTACTGGCAATGGCTTCACCAGCAATGATCAACGCCTGAAATACCATGTGAAAAACAAAACCCATGGCGACACCAATGAGCACCTGCTGGAGTAAGACCAGTAACCCAGAATAAGAAATCGGATCAACAAAGGGCATCGCAGGTAACATGGGAACAGCAATCATGCTAATGGCAAAAGCCATCAGAACACGAATACGCACAGGCATTAGCTGGGCACCAAAAATCGGTGCCGCCATCATCATGGCGCTAATACGTACAAACGGCCAGAAAAAACCGCCAACCAGAGCACCAATTTGCTCAGTGGTCAGTGCTATCATTTTGACCGCAGGGCTTTGCCCATGGTTAACAACAGATAATCAATCATATCCATCACCCTAACAACTGTGGGATATTCATAAATAGCCGTCGAGTGAAGTCCACAATATTACTCAACATCCAGGGACCAAAAACAAACAGCGCAAGCACCAGAATGCCTAATTTGGGAATAAAACTCAGCGTCATCTCGTTAATCTGGGTGGCCGCCTGAAACATACCCACCAGCAGGCCAATGGCCAGTGCGGATAATAAGAGCGGCGCCGCAATCAGTATGGTCATCCATAGAGTCTGTGATGCCAGGTGCATCACCGTATCTTGCGTCATATATACAACTCCGACGTTTTTTTGACAAAAAAAGCTTTTGCAGGGTTTATTGCAGGATAGATGCCAAAAGACAAAGGATTAATGAATTAAGAAGGATAGATACATCACTGTTTCTCTGGATAGATCCTTATAAATCTACTATATAAAGTAAGGTTAAATAGATAAAACCTGGCAATACTGATAAATAACTTGGTCTGAGGGATGATTATGGCATTCATGCTGTGGAGCAATGATCTGGTAACAGGCATTCAATCTATAGATGAACAGCATCAATGGCTAGTCAACACCACCAATCAACTTCATGATGAAATCAACAATCCACAGCCTGATAATAGAAAAATCGGCTCTATTCTGGAAAGCCTGATTGAATATACGTTTAACCACTTTATTGTTGAAGAAGATATGTTTCAGCGTTTTGAATACCCACAATCTAAATCCCATATAGAAGAACACAATAAATTCGCAGCCACAGCCGCTCTATTACTATCTAAATATGAATCTGGCGAGAGTGTAAATAATGAGGCACTTGATTTTCTTAAAGAATGGTTGAAACATCACATTATGAAAGTTGATATGGCTTATGTACCGTTTCTAAAAGAAAAAGGAATTAACTAACCCAGCAAGAATTACCATGCAATTTTAAGTCAATAAAAGAACCACTAAAATTATTAAAATACTGACCTGCCCAGTTTAATAAGCCTTAGTTAATTAAATCCCAGTCAAAGACCATAGATTAGAATCTATTTTATCTGATAATGAACCAACCTATATCAACGCATATCGACATTCATTCGGGATAAGCTATATTTAAAATTAAATCACCCAATTCATCATCATGTCAAAAAAATCAAACAGTATTGGAAAAAGCGACAACGAACTCAGCTATCAAAGCATAGCCACTATTCTCGATAGTATCGATGCAATGGTCTACGTATCAGACATGAATAATTACGAACTACTTTACCTTAATAAATATGGGCGTGACATCTGGGGTGAAATACAGGGTAAAACCTGCTGGAAGACTTTACAGGAAGGACAGGAAGGACCCTGTTCATTCTGCACAAATGATCGTTTACTTGATAAAAATGGTCAGGCTGCAGAGGTTTATGTATGGGAATTTCAGAATACAATCAATAAGCACTGGTACCAGTGTCGTGACCAGGCCATACCCTGGATTGATGGTCGTCTGGTTCGCATGGAAATCGCCACCGATATTACCGATCGTAAATTAGCCGAAGAAGAACTCGAAGCAGCCAAGAAAAAAGCTGAAGAACTCGCTGGCATAGATGAATTAACCGGCCTCAATAATCGACGCGCATTTTTTGATCTGGGCAAACATGCCTTTAAACAGGCTACCCGTTTCAATCATTTCATATCAGTGATTATGATGGACATAGATCACTTCAAAAATATTAATGACACCTATGGTCATTCTGTTGGTGATAAGGTACTTCAGTTAGCTGGCCAGCTGTTAACAGACATGGTTCGTGAAATAGATATAGTGGCACGTATTGGTGGTGAAGAATTTGCCTTTATATTACCCGAAACCGGGCTTGATGAAGCCAGACAACTGACTGAACGTCTCAGACATAAAATAGAAACGACAACTGTTACATATGAAGACAATTCAATTCAGATTACGGCCAGCTTTGGTATCAGTTCTTGCTCAACAACTGACGAAGGACTGGAAACAATGCTAACCAAAGCTGATGATGCTCTGTATATCGCAAAAAGAAAGGGCCGTAACCAGATTAACGCCTACTAACGAACATCTAATAAAAACAAATCGCTAATAACAGGAGGGCATTCAAAGGCCCGGGATCTTTACCCTCTAAATAACAACCGTCTGAACAACCTCGAACGTTTCAAATGAATCATCCAGATTCCGTTTAAACAGCTGTTTTGCCCAGTTCGACAAACCGTCTAACTGCTGTTTTTTCAAGACACTGCAAATAACATCCAGCTTCACACTATCAGGCGTGTAATGCTCAACTAGCAACTGATAAGCATTAATCTGATTAGGCCTTACCGTGGGCATTGAAAAAGCCTGATTTTGAACAGCCTGGAAACTAATGGTCGAAAAAAATGGCCGCAGTTTTTTTTGCACTTCTTCACGTACCAGTTTTGCAGCAAACCAGCCGATAGTTTGCGCTGCTTCTAACAGGTCTTCATCAATGGCGCCCTGCTTACTGACAAAATCTACTGCCGGAAAATAACCCAGCTTATCTTTCTTAACCAGAGCCATAACCTGATCAGTTAATGCCTCGCCGACAACCTCCGCAGAAGCCGGCAAATGACGCTCAAGCAAATCAGCCGGCACTTTAACGATCAGGGTAATATGAATTTTACTGACGTGAAGTTGACTCATAACAGATAAAACCTCTGACGCAAAGCCGCGAAGACACTAAACTTTATATTTTTAGTATTAACTTCTGCTCCTTTGCGACATTATTATTTTTTTAAAATATTAATTTGCTGCTTAATCGGATCAGTTAAATGTTTAATTTTTTTGCGCATCACACTACCCACCGCATCTGTCTGACCAAACACGGGAAATGATAGCTCTTCACAATAACCTGAAAGCACAACCATGGCTTTAGTATGCTGTTCAAACTCGGGAACAATACTAATCAACTCTCCAACAGCCTGATCATCAGCTTTGCATTGATCACAATACTCATGGGCTTCATTAATAATTTTTTCTATATCACGATGGTTTTCAAATTTAAAACTAATCATAGAAAAATAATCTTCTATGGCCATAAACAGGGCAACAATCACATCCTGATTGCCCGGGCGCTTTAATGCAAGTTCAATGGTGGCAAGATAATTTTGCCCTGCCGCACTCATAACGCGTAATAATTGTTGCGCTGCTTTATTATGCTCAATAATTTTAGTAAGTTTTGATTGCAGCTCGTCATAAGCCCCATGAGCTGATTCATCACCCGGCAAATCATCCGGTGTTGCCTGCAAAAAACCAACATAATAAGAACCTTTTGTTCTGGCTTTTGACCATAGCGACTGACGTAGTTCATCTGATACAAGCCCCGGCTGTAATGCGGCTTTCACACTGTCGATCATCGCCAGATGATCTTCTTCAAATGGCAAATGCTCAATTAAAAATTCTGCCAGCACCTTTCCCATATCACCTTTAATAACGTCTTCTTTTTCCAGCATACGCCGTGCATTATCCGATGTTGGCATGCACCACCAGGCTCGACGGGCTAATTCATTGGTAATACCCGGCGCATGAACCACCGCAACCACTGCCTCTTCTTCACCAAGCAACAGTAACTGGTCGAGACTGTCATCTTTTGCCTGCCCCATGCGTGTCCAGCGTTTTAAATACACAGGATAACCACCGGGTGAACCCAGCGAATGGGATGACAATAAGGCTTTTACGTTACGAATGTATTGTTGTTCACGACAATTGGGATTGAGCTCGACCCTGGCTTCACCTCGCTCAGTCAGCGCATAAACAATTTTGCGTGATTCATCAATGCGCAGTGCCTGCAAACCCTGAGTAAGCAAAACGTTGAGCCTCAAACTGTCTTCGGGGGAGAGATCCATGCAAAACCTTAAAAAAAGTTGTAAGTTGTAAGTTTTAAGTCGAAAGTCAAAATCAAAATCAAAATCAAAAAAATATACAGCGCCTACGGCGTACCGCTTTGACTTACGACTTAATTTAGTTGTACTCGTTGCCCCCAGGGCACAGGGGTCTTACCTTTTACTAACCATAAAACCGGAAATGCCGGTTCTTTGTCAGGAAATGTTCCCTGGGCATCGGTAAAATAAACAATCAGATCAGGTGCTCGATCCTGCGCTTCTGCCCACTCGATCACCGGCACAAAGCTGGTGCCGCCACCACCCTGAAATTTCTTTGGCATAGTAAATTCTTCCCAGGGCTCATAATACCACGGCGCACCTTTTGCCAGTGCCGAGTCACAGGCCAGCAGAGTAATGCGCGCCCTGAGCTGACTTTTAATGGCATCAATTTCTGACATAAATTCGCCAATTTCCTTATCACCAATGGAACCACTGATATCCAGTGCCACGACCACTTCGGCCTGGGTACTTCTTAAACTGGGATACACTGCAGGATCACCGCGGCGATTAGATGGCCGCGCATAAGTATAATCATCACGTGCCACCATGTTCATGTATCTTGCCAGCAACATACGCCAGGGCAATTTTGGCTGTAATAAATGATCCACCATACGCGCCATTGAACCACCCAGCTTACCTGCCTGAATCGCCTGTTGTGCAGCACTGGCCATGCGTTGTTGCCACTGGGTACTGAGGGTTTCAATTTCCTGGGGTGTCAGTGGATCAGGCTCTGCTTCACCTTCGACATCCGGCGGTCGTTCTCCCTGGCCTTCGCCATCGCTGGTGGTAGAATCTTCTTCGCGGGCACCGCCATCTTCCTGTCCCTGACCTTCTGAATCACTTTTCTGTTTCTGTTGTTTACCTTCTTTCTGATCCTGCTGATCACCAGTGCCACCTTCACCGTCATCATTATTATCGGCATCCTCATTCAGATTTTGTTCCAGTTCTCTGTCCTTGTCGTTTTCATTATCTTCAAGGCAGGGATATATTTCCTCAGCGGTCATGTCATCGTATTCACGTAAATACAAGGCATCGACCGGTGGTTTCAGACCATCGTTAATCAGCATGGGATTAATGGCCAGATCACAGGCCATATCCCAGCGATGTTTAATACGGTGCTGTCGACGAGCAAAATGAGAAAGCGCACAATGCAGGGCTTCATGGGCCAGAGCAAACTGTGTCTGCTGCGCATCTAATGCATTAATGTAATCACGATTGTAATAAAGTTTTTTGCCATTACTGAATGTAGACTTGCACCAGTCAGCATTACCCTCAACCATGGG
>JAPHQX010000032.1 GCA_026196035.1 Gammaproteobacteria bacterium | reverse complement strand
GAAAGAATATTGGTGGCTGCATCTGCATTTAAGGCTTTTAACAGAAAGGCAAAGCGGGTGCCTTTATCACTGCCAACACCAATGGTCATACCATCGCCTATAGCAGATAGTGGATTAGCGCCAAATAAACCGGCAATACCGGCGGTGCCACCAAAGTTGGAAATGCCGATAGGGGCTGTATTGGTTTGGTCCAGTGGTGCTCCAGAAGCACTTCGCTCACCAGCAATAGCAAATTGTGAGCTTTGTTCTTTGGCCCGGTTATTGGAAATTTCAGCAATGATGGATTCAACCAGTACCTGTGCACGGCGTATATCCAGCTGACGAATAATCGATTTCATACGACGAACCACATCAGGGCTGGCTGTAATAATAATGGCATTGGTGGCTTCATCTGACTGAATATCGGCTTTGATATTAGCGGATGGAATGGATACTTTTCCTTTAATACCTTTGGCGGCTGACTGTGTTTTTTCAACACCGGTGAGTATTTTGACCATGTCGTCGGCTTTGGCATAGCTGAGGTAAATAACATGGGTATTACCCGCATCATCATCCAGTGGTGTATCTAAATGGGCAATGGTGGCTCTTATTTTGAGTCGTTCTGCACGTTCACCGCTCATCAGGATGCTATTGGTGCGCTCATCAGCCGCCAGAGTGATCTGTTTCGTTTGAGGGGTTTGTGTTGCACCACCGGCCTTGCCATGTAAGGAATTGAGGATTCTGACCAGTTCATTGGCAGAGGCATGTTTTAATGGAATGATTTCCAGCTCATCACTTTCAGGTTTATCAATGCTGCGGATAATGTCAGTTAGACGTTTTATGTTGGCGCCATGGTCAGTAATGATCAATGTATTCGTCGGGTTATAGGCAGCCAGGTGTCCCTGTTGAGGAACTAATGGACGTAATATGGGTACCAGCTGGGCTGCAGGTACAAAATCGAGGGTAATAACGCGGGTAACCAGCTCATCACCTCTGGAGCCTTTTTCTCCAACCAGGGGTAAAGGCCCCTGTTTGGCATTCACTTCAGGTACAATTTTTATTATATTGCCAACGGGTACAGCCGCATAACCATGGACTTGTAGTACTGACAGGAAAACTTCATAGACTTCTTTTTCAGACATGGTTTTGGCTGAAACCACAGTGACTTTTGCTTTTACCCGAGGATCAACAATAAAATTTTTGCCAGTAAAACGGGAAACAGTGCTGATTAAGGCTCGAATATCAGCTTCTTTTAAATTAAGCGTGATCTGTTCGGCAAAGGCCTGTGACTGAATCATCAGGGTGGCAATGCATACAATAAGAAATTGTCTGGCTCTTCCCACAAGTTGACCACCCATAATACACAGTATCCTTTTTAATTCTGAAATAATAATCATTTGAAGTCGCATATATTAAGGTATTTCGAAGTGTAAGGGTATTTCTGAACCATTGCGTAATACCGTTATATCGACCTGTTTAGCTTTTTGTAGTTCACGCAGAGCTTTCAGGCCCTTGGCAGGGTCATTTAAATTGACACCATTGATGGCGATGACCACATCATTCGGGTTGAGGCCCACCTGGTCAAACAGGGCAGTGTTTCCCTGGGGCTGTAATCTATAACCTTTCAGTTTGCCATTTTCATTATAGGGAACAGGGATGGCGTATTCACCAAACGAAGTCGGATTTTTAAGAATTTTGCTACGAATATCACCCAGTACAGAGCCAGGTGTATTGTTATGGCTGACAGTATTCTGTCTGGCAGCTGATTTTATCAGTGTATTGTCGCTGAACTCTTTCGGCAGGCGCAGAGTTTCGTAGCGACCATTTCTTTCCAGAATAACTCTGTCAGCATGGATTTCCTTGACCAGGGCGCTGGAAACCCGATCACCAATACCGTAAATATCTTCTTTGCCGTTTTTGCCTTTGGCAATGATGGCGCTGGCATTTTTCATCGGATGCGCCGCCAGAACACCTTTTAGTACCAGGTTCAGTTTGGTTTCAGGGGCGTCCTTTTTAACAGGTGTTATGGCTTTCTGCTGATATTCACCAAATAAATGAGCATCAGGTATGGCCTGTATTTTTTGTTCTAGGGCTGATTGCTGTGTGCTAACAGTTTTAACTGATTGTTGTACAGGTATAACAGTTGTGTTGTTGTCAGTAGGGATTAATAGCCATGTGAGCTGGGCCAGTGTATAGCTACAGGCAAGCAGTAACAGAAGATTTACTGCTGTTGGCAGGTATTTGTTAATGCTCTTGAGATCAAAAGATTCGGGCAATTTTTCAGCCAGTATTTTCATTGGATATTATTAACGCGCATCATATGTTTATTGTGGCGTAAAAAAGGAAATTTTGCATCCCTGAGCTTGAAGAGTTCAGGAGAGTCGAAAAAGATATTAGATAAGCAAAAATGGCCTGATTTGCATCAGGCCATTAATGGTTAAACCATATCTTTCAAACCTTTTAATGGTAAAACTTTTACCACTTTACGTGCTGGTTTGGCTTTAAAGACAGTTTCTTCACCCGTAAATGGATTGATGCCTTTGCGGGCTTTGGTCGCAGGTTTCTTGATAACCTTGATCTTTAACAGACCAGGTAGATTGAAGAAGCCAGGGCCACGAGCTTTAACATTTTTCTCGATTAAACCAGCCAGACTATCCAGAACGGCAGATACTTGCTTACGACTTAATTCTGTATCTTCTGAGATATGATTCAGAATTTCGCTCTTGGTAGGTGGCTTTTTAACTGCTGCAGCTGCAACTTTCTTTTTGGCTGCTTTTTTCTTCGCCGCTTTTTTCTTCACCGCCATGCTGGACGCTCCTATATTATTATTTCAATTTAAACTGTAAATAATGAATAATGCCTGTTAACTAAATAACATCATCATCCGCTGAGAGGATTGTTAGTGCTTTTGTACTGTAATTCAAGGGTTTTTTTTAAAAAAATGGATTAATGATCGAAGAATTTTCATATTTTAGTGCTTTTGTCATCGGTTTAATGTCCGGTGTGCACTGCGTGGGCATGTGTGGTGGAATTGTTGGTGCGCTTAGTATGGGTGTTAATAAACAAATCCATTCTTCGTCTTCATCTTATTTCAGCATGCTTTTAGCTTATAATTTTGGTCGAATATTGAGTTATACGCTGGCCGGTGCATTGATGGGCGGTATTGGATGGATGCTTTCTCACTGGTTAATGATTCGAAATTTTCAACTGGTTCTGCAGTTTATTGCAGCGCTTATGATGATTTTTTTAGGGTTGTATTTATCAGGCTGGTGGACAATTTTAAGACATATTGAAAGACTGGGTGCTCTTCTATGGCAACGCATTGAACCGGTTAGTAAAAAACTATTACCTGTCAGTTGTTTTTCTCAGGCGCTTATTCTGGGTGTGCTCTGGGGCTGGTTGCCCTGTGGCCTGGTTTATAGTGTTCTGGTCTGGTCAGTTTCTACGGGTGATTTCCAGCAGGGTGCATTATTGATGCTGTTTTTTGGTCTGGGAACCTTACCCAATTTACTCGCGATGGGCTTATTTGTCAGACAATTGACTCATCTGTTTTCCAGGATCTGGGTCAGGCGATTTGCAGGGAGTTTGATTATTTGTTTTGGGTTGTCAGGGCTTTATCAGGTAATGGCGTCCTGAATCCTTAGCTGACTGGACTGATAAAGTCTGGCAGGTTTTTTGGGGATTGTATTTTTAGTTGTTTAAGGCGTCCTGTTTTACCGGAAATAATCTCAATTTTTGATTTTGCAACGCCAAATTTTTTTGCTAGAAAAGCAATTAAATGATTATTGGCTTTACCATCCACTGGTGGAGCGGTAATTCTTATTTTAATGGCATTGCCCAGTTGTTCTGCAAATTCATCTTTCGATGCTTTAGGTTGTATTCGGACTCTTAGATATAAATCATTTTTTTGCCATTGATAGAAATCAGTCACAGCTATAGAAAATATTGAATAGACTGTTTAATAAACATGATAGCGATAATCGCAAAGATGGGTGACAGGTCAAAACCGCTTACAGGCGGTAACAGTTTTCTGAAATGTTTTAATACTGGCCAGGTTAAATAATTCAGCAGACTGACTACCGGGTTGTAGGGGTCCGGGTTAATCCAGCTAAGCAGAGCCTGAATAATGATGGCAAACAGAAAAATATCCAGAGTTAGCATTATTGTTTCGATAAGTGTGCTGATTATTACAGCGGCGATAGATACGTCGAAACCGGAGAGTCCAGAAACTAGAAGAATTTTGCTGGCGGTGAAGGCGAATATTAATAATAAAGTAGCAAAATCAATTCCCCAGATACCCGCTATAAAACGTCTTAGAGGAATCACTACAGGATTGGTGCTTTTGACAATAAACTGGCAAACAGGATTATAAAAATCAGCTTTAACCAGCTGTAAAATGAGTCTTAACATTAATAAGACAGTGTACAGGTGAAACAGTATATCAATTAAAAATGCGAAGGGGTTCATTGGTCTTTACCTAAGGTGTTAGCCATGTCTATGGCTTTATTGCGTGCTTCTGTTAATGCATCAAGCACCGTCTGTTCAAAATTATGCTCCTGAAAATAATGAATAGCCGCTTCTGTAGTACCTCCCTTTGAGGTTACTTTTTCACGTAAATGCACGGGGTTGTCATTACTGTTTATAGCCATTTGTGCAGCACCAAGAGCCGTTTGCAATGTTAGCTGTCGGGCTGTAGTGGTTTCAAGCCCGAGAGATTCTCCCGCTTTTTGCATGGCTTCCATGAGCAGAAAAAAATAAGCAGGGCCAGAACCTGAAACAGCGGTTACAGCATCAAGGAGATCTTCATCATTGACCCAGAGCGTTATACCCGCAGCAGATAAAATCTTTTCAGCAATCTCTTGCTGGATGTTGCTAACTGACGGGTTGGCAAACAGTCCGCTAGCGCCTAGTTGAATAAGCGAAGGGGTATTTGGCATGCAGCGTACCAGTGCGCAGTTATTACCCAGCCAGCGGTCTATATCTGTGCTGCGTATTCCAGCAGCAATCGAAATAATTAAAGGTTGTTTAGTTTGTATGGCATCAGCAATGTCACGGCAGACCTGCTGTAATATCTGTGGTTTTACAGCCAGAATAACAGTATCTGATGAGGTAACTGCACTATTATTATCAGTGGTTGTTCTGACAGCAAAAGTCTGGTTAAGCTGCTTGAGTTTTGCATTATCTGGTTCAGCAACTGTAATCATATCAGCAGGATAATCATTGGCCAGCAGGCCACCAATCAGACTGCTGGCCATGTTGCCGCCGCCAATAAAAGATATTTTGTGAGTCATGTCTGTTTTCTGTAAATGCTATTTTTAGTGGATATCAAGTCTACACGATTCAGGGTTGATTTTGGGTGCGTGAGCCAAATATTGAAGTGCCAATACGAACAATGGTGGCACCTTCTGCGATGGCAGCTTCCATGTCATTACTCATGCCCATTGACAAGGTATCCATATTAAATCCCAGCTGATTGAGCTCATTCATTATCTGATGCATTTTTCTAAAAATGGATCGTTGCTCATCAAATGATTCGGTTTTTGCCGGTATAGCCATTAAACCCCTGAGTTTTAAATTCGGTAGACTGGTTATCTCTCTGGCGAGTTGGGTCAGTTCATTATACTGAATACCGGCTTTAGTATTTTCATCGCTGATATTGATCTGCAGGCAGACATTTAAAGGGGCTAATTCAGGATTGCGCTGTTCATTTAATCTACGGGCTATTTTAATGCGTTCAATACTGTGCACCCAGTTAAAGGCATTGGCTATTTCGCGGGTTTTATTGGATTGTATGGCTCCGATAAAGTGCCAGGTGATATCGGGATGTTGCAGTGATTGAATTTTAACCAGGGCTTCCTGAAGGTAGTTTTCACCAAAATCTTTTTGCCCTGCTTCATAGGCCGCCTGAATATCGTCAACAGGCATGGTTTTACTAACGGCAAGTAGTGTTATGTCATTTGCCTGGCGTTGATATTTGGCGGCAAATTCTGCGATCTTATTGTTTATCTGGTTAATATTTTCAGCAATGACAGTTGGATTGGGCATTTCGTTTAAAAATTGACTATAAAAAGGACAGAACAAAGTTTAACACGCTCTTATTTTGGGGGAACTGATGGATATTGCTCAATTGCTTGCCTTTGGTGTAAAAAATGGCGCATCTGATTTACACCTTTCGGCCGAGCTGCCACCGATGATTCGTGTCGATGGTGATGTACGACGTATTAATGTAGATGCTATGTCTCATGAAGATATCCATGGCATGGTGTATGACATCATGAACGACAAGCAACGCAAGACTTTTGAAGAATACTGGGAATGTGACTTTTCCTTTGAAATACCGGGTCTGGCGCGTTTTCGTGTTAATGCTTTTAATCACAATCGTGGTGCCGGTGCCGTATTTCGTACCATTCCATCCAAAATATTAACCCTGGAAGAGCTCGGCGCTCCGAAGATATTTGAGGAGATTTCAGCCACACCAAGGGGTATTGTGCTGGTTACCGGTCCAACGGGTTCGGGTAAATCAACAACTCTGGCGGGTATGGTTAATTTCGTCAATGAGAATGATTATGGTCATATTTTGACCATTGAAGATCCGATCGAATTTGTACATGAGAGTAAAAAATGCCTGATTAATCAGCGTGAAGTACATAGAGATACTATGGGCTTTAGTGAGGCGCTACGATCAGCATTGCGTGAAGATCCTGATGTTATTCTGGTAGGTGAAATGCGTGACCTGGAAACTATTCGACTGGCATTGTCAGCTGCGGAAACCGGGCATCTGGTGTTTGGTACCCTGCATACCAGTTCAGCAGCAAAAACCGTTGACCGTATTGTTGATGTGTTCCCGGCTGCAGAAAAAGATATGGTAAGAGCTATGATGTCTGAATCACTTCGGGCCGTTATTTCTCAGACTTTATTGAAAAAGATTGGTGGCGGACGTGTAGCAGCTCATGAAATCATGATTGGTACACCGGCTATTCGTAATCTGATTCGTGAAAATAAAATTGCTCAAATGTATTCAGCTATTCAAACAGGTCAGTCCATTGGTATGCAAACACTGGATCAAAATCTAAAAGAGCTGGTTGAGCGTGGGCTAGTATCAAGAGAAGAGGCGGCAACTAAAGCGGCTAATAAAGACAGTTTATAAATTTAATTATCATAATTTACTAAAGATTTCTGGAGAGTGAGTATGGATAGGGATAAGGCTATCCGATACATGCATGATTTATTGCGCATGTTAGTACAAAAAAATGGTTCTGATCTGTTTATTACGGTAGGTGCTGCGCCATCAATGAAAATTGATGGCAAGATGTCAGCCTTATCAAATCAAACATTATCGCCACAACATACGCAGACGTTGGTGCGATCTATTATGAATGATAAACAGCTGGCTGAATTTGAAGCACAGCAGGAAGTTAATTTCGCTATCAGCTTGCCAGGGGTTTCCCGCTTTCGTGTAAATGCTTTTACACAACGAGGCTCCATGGGTATGGTGTTGCGTGTCATTCAATCTGAAATTCCAAAACTGGATGAGCTTCAGTTACCGCCGGTATTGCAGGATGTCGCCATGACCAAGCGAGGCCTGGTAGTTTTTGTTGGTGCAACCGGCTCAGGTAAATCAACATCGCTGGCTGCAATGGTGGGTTATAGAAATCAGAATAGTTTTGGTCATATTATTACTATTGAAGATCCGATTGAGTTTGTTCACCAGCATGCTAGCTGCCTTGTTACACAGCGTGAGGTAGGTGTCGATACGGAGAGTTTTGAAGTTGCACTGAAAAATACCTTGCGTCAGGCACCTGATGTTATATTGATTGGTGAAGTGCGTGACCGTGAAACGATGGAGTATGCAATAGCATTTGCTGAAACCGGGCATTTATGTTTGTGTACATTGCATGCTAATAGTACCAATCAGGCGCTGGATAGAATTATTAACTTTTTCCCTGAAGAAAGACGCAGTCAGTTATTAATGGATTTATCGTTAAATTTAAAGGGTGTTATATCGCAACGATTAGTTCCTCTTAAGGGTGGTGATGGTCGTGTGCCTGCTGTTGAAATAATGCTTGCGACGCCAATGATGTCAGATTTGATTTTCAAAGGTGAAGTGCATGCCATGAAAGAGCTTATAGCCAAGTCAAATGAATATGGTATGAAAACATTTGATCAGGCATTATTTGATTTATATGAAGAGGGTTTAATTACCTACGAAGATGCATTACGTAATGCGGATTCGATTAATGATGTGCGTTTACGAATCAAGCTGGAAGGTAAAGATTCCAAGAAAGAAGATATTATGGATGGTCTTGAGGGGCTGCAAATAGAGCAAGATGAGAAAGATAACCCAGGTCGTATGAGATAATGTTTAAGGTAATTTATGAAGCTTGATCCCTATTTGAAATTGATGGCAGAAAAAGGTGGTTCCGATTTATTTTTTACCACGGGTGCACCTATTTGTATGAATATTGAAGGTGTTATGCGACCGGTGGGTAAATCAAAAATGATGCCGGGAGCGGTAAAAGAGCTTGCCTATAGTGTTATGGATGATCAACAGCAAATGGGCTTTGAGGCGACCATGGAAATGAATATGGGTTTGTCTCTACCGGGTCTTGGACGCTTTCGTGTCAATGTGTATACACAGCGCGGCGAAGTCTCTATGGTTATTCGTCATATCAAGGCAGATGTACCCACTATTGAGCAATTAAATTTACCTCCAAAATTAAAAGATCTGATGCTAAAGCGTAAAGGTCTTATTCTTGTCGTGGGTTCAACAGGTTCAGGTAAGTCGACAACACTGGCTTCAATGATTGATTATCGCAGTGAAGCAATGCCGGGTCATATTCTGACCATTGAAGACCCAATTGAATTTATGTTCCACCATAAAAAATCAATAGTTGGCCAGCGAGAGGTGGGACTGGATACACTATCTTATGAAAATGCTTTACGAGAGGCTATGCGTGAAGCGCCAAACGTTATTATGATTGGTGAAGTCCGCGATCGTGAGACTATGGAAGCAGCCATTCAATATGCTGATACAGGTCATTTGTGTTTGACTACATTACATGCTGTAAATGCCAATCAGACACTGGATCGTATTTTAAGTTTTTTCCCAACAGATGCACGTAATCAGATTTTGATGGACATGTCGATGAATTTGCAGGCGATTATATCGCAGCGATTAGTTGTTGGCATGAATGGAAAACGAGTTGCTGCTATCGAAATACTGATTAATACGCCTTATATTTCCGAGTTGATTCGTAAGGGTGAATTCCATGAGATAAAAGAAATTATGGAGAAAGGTGAAGCTGAAGGAATGCAGACATTTGACCAGTCTCTTTATGGATTATTTAAAGAAGGCAAGATTGATCTTAAAACGGCATTAAGTAATGCGGATTCACGCAGCAACCTGGAATGGAAAATTAATTTTGGTGGCGGTGTCGAAGCTTCTGCTGATGGCAAGGATGACAAGTCATCCCATGGAAGTGGGGATGATTTGCCAGAAGTAAGATAGTCGTTATATTTTACTGTTGGTTAAGTTTAAAAAAATCTGCTGAAGTTATTAATATTATAAATTTAGAAATAGTTAATATTTATACCCAGGTCAAATATATTGATGTAAGTCAAGACTGATATTTAATGGTTCTTTAACATCAGCTCGATGAACTGTGTGATATTTCGTTTAAATTAAATGATAAAAATCTGGGAGTATTTATTATGAATGAGGTTTCTAGAGATTTTGGTGGATTTTGTGTAATGTGTGCGGTAATTGCTGTTTCTTCAATAGCAGCAGTTTCTCTGGCTGTTCTAGTCTGGGCTCATTTTTTTTAATTAATATTTTTTTAAAAAGTATAAAAAAGGCTGCATATTATGCAGCCTTTTCTGTGTATACCTTTTAGAAACTAAATACCCATGGCATTTATCGTCCAGCATGAACCACCCGCAATGGCAGCAGGATGATGTCTGGCAATTTTATCCTCAATCATGGCGCTATTTTTCTTTAAAGTATCAATCATCAGTAGAACTTCGCCATGATTAAGCGCATGTTCAAATTCATTGAGATGTATTTTGGGAACAAACAATGCAAATATATCGCCCATAATAAAAGTGATGGCCATTATTATTATGCTTGTAATAGCGGCTAGATTCATTTCTAAAAATAGAAATGTAATAAGGCTTAGGAGGGCTATAAAGAAAAGTATAAGATTGCTATTCCATGCAAAGGATTCAATTTGTTGAGTTATATCCATGCGCTGCCATTTTGTTGAGGCAGGTAATGATGAATCGGGATTGTTGCGTACTATAGCATGTATGTTTTTCTTACTGATGCCGTAATTAATTAGATCAGGAATAAGCTGGTGAGCTTGTGCTTCATCAGGTAATAAAAAATATAGTCGAATAAACATGTTGCTCTCCTGGAAATATATAGATTTTTATATAGGCAACTACTGGTAACTAGCCTTCAGCAACATAGTTATCTGAGTCGTCACCAGTAAGCGCAATCATGCCGTCATCATCCTGTTCATGTTCCCAGGCAAGAAATTCACTACGATTAGTTTCGTTTTCGAAATAGATTTCAAGTCCATCATTTCCATCACCTTGATAAATACAGGGATGATTTTCAGGGTCATGAACTTCATTGAGGGAAACAGGGTCTGTTGTTACGCGAATATGCATGACATATTCCTCCGATGGGGGGTGGATGTTTAATAAGTGTATATAAAAGAGAGAAAGATAAAAGAAAGCAACTGTGAGGTAATTAAGATGCGAATGAATGATTTTATGTGAAATACCAGTAGCATACCGCTACAGCAGAAATAAAGCCGGTGGCATCAGCGATTAAACCGGCCTGTAAGGCATAGCTCGTTTTTTTAATTCCGATAGCGCCAAAATAAACAGCAAGAACATAAAATGTTGTTTCTGTTGAACCGAACATAGTGGCAGCAATTTTAACGATTAGTGAATCTTCGCCATGATTCTGTATCAGATCAGCAAGTACAGCTATAGAACCACTGCCAGTCATAGGTCGAATAATGGCCATAGGCAGTGTTTCTGGTGGGATTCCGAAGAAACTGAATACAGGCCCGATAAAAATAATGAGTGATTCGAGGGCGCCGCTTGCGCGGAACATGGCGATAGCAAAAAGAATGGCAACCAGATATGGAATGATGCGTACGGCAGTGCTAAAGCCTTCTTTGGCGCCATCGACAAATTCTTCGTAAACAGGTACTTTTTTGTACAGGCCATGTGAAATAATAAACAGTATCAATAATGGAATAATTAAAGCTGTATATTGATGCATGTTATTTATTCCATCGAGCAAAAGTTTTGGCAGCAATTACAGCGCTTATAGTAGAGGCTGTAGTAGCAAGAATAATGGGGATAATAAATTCACTCACCTGTGTACCCATAATGGCGATGAGTGTGACAGGGGGTAAGAGTTGAACACTGGAAGTGTTTAATGCGAGAAACATGCACATACTATTGCTCGCCTGTTCTTTGTTATGGTTAAGTGTTTGTAGTTGTTGCATGGCTTTAATGCCAAGTGGAGTGGCGGCATTGCCCAGGCCAAGAACATTGGCTGTAAGATTAAGGCTGATGCTGCCGAGTGCTGGATGATTCTTCGGAATATCAGGAAATAGCCAGCGTAATAAAGGATGAAAAACTTTCACAAAATAAAAAATCAGGCCGCTTTTTTCTGTGATGCGCATCAGGCCAAGCCATAATGCCATGATACCAGCGAGTCCTATCGCTAGAGTAACGGCGAATTTGCTCATATCAAAAGCAGCTTGAGTAATAGCCTGTATTTTGACCCAGTGAACTTCAGGAAGTGTAAGAGTTAAAGACTGATTTTTTAAATCAATGGATTTTATATCTACCTGTAATTCCCTGGTTTTAGCATTCAGGCGTTGAGTGGCTAACCAGCTTTCGGGTAGTTTGTTATGGTCAGGGATTATTAACTGTAAATGCTGTTCGTCTTTCCAGTAAGCAGGGATTGCGGTATTAGAGAGATGTAGATTAATTAATGTTTGGTTATCGGTTTGACTAAACGGGATTTGCAGAGGGGCGCCATTGTTGTAGCTGTTGTTCCATTCATCATGAATATCATGGCCAAGCGCAAAACTTATGCTGATGATGATAAGCCCTGCCCAGATATAATTAAGCATAATGTTATGTCTAAGTATTTAAATTGTTGTTTATGACGGCTTAGATTGCGTGAAGAAAAATTAGTAAGCAGAAATAATATATATCAGATGTCAGAATATATGATTTCACCATTCATTAATGTGTGGCTAACTTTTCCGTTAAAATTCCAGCCATGAAAGGGGGTGTTTTTGCCTCGGCTATTCAGTTTATTTGCATCTAGTGTCCACTCGCTATCGGGGTTAATAATGCATATATCAGCGGGTGAAGTTTGGCTTAGGGTGCCTTTATTTATGCCGAGAATTTTTGCAGGTTCACAGGTTAATTTTGAGATGGCAGTGTTTAAGTCAAGATATCCATCATCAACCAGTCGTAGTGTTAATGGTAGTAATGTTTCGAGTGCTGAAATACCGGGTTCAGTTGAAGGAAACGGCGCCTGTTTGGCATCGATTTCATGGGGTTGATGGTCAGAGCAAATGACACTTAGTATGTTATGAATAATACCTGTGCGTAGAGCATCTCTATCTCGCTGATTGCGTAGCGGAGGTAAAACATGGCATTGACTGTTGAAGCTACTAATATCCATTTCAGTTAAATGTAATTGATGAGCTGCAACGTCAGCAGTTACTTTTAGCCCCATGTTTTTTGCCTGTTGAATTAACTCAACACTGCGTGCAGATGAAAGGCGACAAAAATGTGCAGTTACCTCGGTTTCAGCAATCAGCTCAAGATAATGTGCAATGCTTGATGTCTCGGCAGAGTAAGGAATGGGTGGTAACCCCAGGCGAGTTGAGACAGCACCCTCATGAGCACAGCCTTTATTGCTTAACCAGTGATCATCAGCTTCAATAAATACGGTCATCGCATGGGTGGCAGCATACTCAAATGCACGGCGTAAAATAAGAGAATTCAGAACGGGGAAGCGTGCATTGCTCAGGCCAACACAGCCGGCTGATTTTAGCGCTGCCATTTCACTCAGGTGTTCACCTCTTAGTCCTGCTGTTAATGCGCCAAGTGCAACAACATTGGCATGACCTGTATTTTTGACTTTACGATGTATCAATTCAACAACTGCGGGTTCATCAATAACAGGGTCAGTATCAGGAGGAATACATAAAGTCGTAATGCCGGCTGTTGTTGCGGCCACGGTTTCGGATGCGATGTCTGCTTTATATTCAAGTCCAGGTTCACGTAGTCGTGCGCTGAGGTCGACAATACCGGGTATTACATAGTGATTAGTGGCGTCGATAGTTTGATCAGGCTGGAAGTTCTCAGCTGTATCGCCAACGGAATGGATTATTCCATTACTGATATATACATTAGTTATCTGATCAATATTATTTGCCGGATCAATAACCCGTCCATTTTTTATGACCAGACGACTCATGAATCCTGCTCCTGTTTAGTGTCTACCTGCTTGTGACTGCCAAGGGTCATAGACATCACCGCCATGCGTACAGCTATGCCATATGTAACCTGGCTAAGAATAACGGACTGTGATCCATCAGCGACAGTGGAATCAATTTCAACACCACGATTGAT
>JAPHQX010000145.1 GCA_026196035.1 Gammaproteobacteria bacterium | reverse complement strand
TCAAAAGCCACACGCACACCCACTCTCTATGATCAAAATGCCTACAATGTCATTCAAACCACATTAACAGAAAATGGAGGGCAACCACTTAGCGCACCATTACAGGCACTACTTGGCGGTACCGATGTAATGACCTCAGTCAGCCTGATATCTAACGGAAACATTAAGTCAGAAGAAATTAAAAGCATTGAGCTGGGTTATATCTCAAGATTGCTAAACAGCAAGCTAACACTCGATATCAAACTATTTAAAGACAATACTGATAATCTCATAGGCGAGACCGGCTCAGGCTCAGAAGCCTCTGTGCCTGAAGATAATGTAGGCGGCGAAGCAGATGAAGTGCTAAATATGTTCAAAACCGAAACCGAAGGTGCTGAAATCGCTATTGATTACAAACCCACAAGAGATTACCGTATTTACAGCCATTACACCTATATCGACATCTCATCAGAATCATTTGAAACCAGATCAAACCCCAGAGATCTTCGACGACTGACTGTATCAGCCCCTAAAAAAACATTTGGACTGACTTTAATAAAGCATTGGCCAGAAAATTTTGATATCAGCACCAGTTTTTATTATGTTAGTGATATGGACTGGCTGGATAGAACAGGGTCTACACAACCCGGGGCTCCTGCAGACAGATCAGCGCAGCCCTATAAAAAAATGGATATAAAGGCAAGCAAGGCATACAAGTTTGGCAATGAACGACTCAAAGTATCATTAAGCCTGCTTAACCTTCTCGAGGATTATTTCGACTACAATCGAACACGCTATACAGACAGCACACTAACTACTGTTGCACCCAATAGTACAACACTTAACTCACATGGAAGCCTGCAGGATATGCGGGCATACATGGAAATCAACCTGGAATTCAATTAATAAAAAAGGACAGGGACTTAACAGGGAAATAAATTGAGAAAAGCAATACTGTATTATTTTTACACAAGGAAATTATCTTCGCTCATCAGGCTCATGCCGAGCATAAACCTGCTCGCGCTTGTTTTTTTCATATCACTATCAGCAAATGCACTGGCAAAAGACAAATCAATATTTATACTGGCGAACTCCAACACAAAACATCACAACACAATAACCCAGAACATAATAAATAACTTTGCTGATTCTGATATTCGAATCAAAACATCAAACAATCCTGAAACAATTGGTAATTACGAACATGATTTAATTATTACCATTGGCAGCAAAATTGCAAAACAGACATTGGAATCCACTACAACTGTAACACCCGTACTCAGTTTATTATTACCAGAAACAGTCATTGACCAGATTTCGAACAAAAATAACAGGCCATGGAGCACACAGATCATAGATCAACCACTCGAACGCCAGTTACTACTCGTCAAACATTTACTGGGTAAAAACAGTAAAGTCGGCGTTATTCTTGGCCCGACATCAATAAAGAATAAATCAAAAATCGAGCTTGCAGAGAAATCTACAGGAATGGTAATTAATTACAGGGAGATAAAATCTCCTGACGAACTCATCCCTGTATTAAAAGAAATAATCACTCAAAATGACATATTATTAGCCATACCAGACCCTATGGTCTACAGCAAGAGAACCATCCGCGGAATCCTGCTCCTAACCTATAGAAACAAAACACCCGTCATTGGGTTCTCTAAATCATACATTAAAGCAGGTGCAACAGCTGGCATATATTCAACTACCAGACAAATAGCTGCTGATGCAACAGAAAATATAAAAAACTTCTTCGAAATGAATAAAAAATTTTCTAGCAATACATACTACCCACAACAATTTAGCGTGGACATCAACAAAAGAGTTGCTCGAGCAATGAAACTAAAAATAGATAGCCAGGATGCTCTTTCAGATTTAATTAAAAGAAAATAACTAGCATGAAAAACTGGAGCATAAAAGAACGAGTATTATTTGTGGCATTACTGCCAACAATTCTAATTACTTTATCTTTAGCCTCATACTTCAACTATACACAAATAACAAATCTTGAGCGCTCATTACATGAGCGTGGAGAATTAATCGCCAAGCAAATTTCAACAGCCAGCGAATACGGCATCTTTACATCTAATACTGAAATCCTTGACCACCTCAGCACCCAGATAATAAACGAAATACAGGACATCGTCGAGATAAACATCTCAGATATTAACGGCGAAATTCTTATTATTAAAAAAAACCCTCACTCACACAATAAAACAAGCGATCATGAAAGCCTGATAAATTATCTTGCCTCTCAGTTTATAACGGAAGACAACATAAGCTTTTATTCCACAATAACAACTACTGAAATAGAAATAGATGATTACCCAGAACAATCCAGCAAAACAACCGAGTCATCAGATTCAGATGTTATAGGTCATATAAAACTCACACTAACAAATCATCTGACGCGTGAAGAACAACTAGTAAGCCTATTAAAAGGCATAACAATACCTATCACAGGGCTAATTCTAACCATTTTTTTTGCAATTAGAATAAGCGCCGGAGTAATAAGCCCAATAATAAAATTAACCAAAGCAGTAAATGACATTGCTGACAATAAACTCGACGCTCAATTAGCTATTGACTCTGGCGGAGAGATCGGATCACTGGAAAGAGGATTCAATAAAATGTCCAATGAAATTCGATCCTCAAGAAAAACACTGGAAAAAAAGATTGAGCAGGCAACTTCATCTCTAACCAAAACTCTTGACGAGCTAGAAATACAAAACATAGAACTTGATATTGCGCGCAATCATGCATTATCCGCCAGTAAAATAAAATCTGAATTTCTTGCCAACATGTCTCATGAAATTAGAACACCAATGAATGGTGTAATAGGCTTTACCGACCTGCTCTCTAAAACAAAAATCAATGACCAGCAGAAAGACTATATACGTACAATTGAAAATTCAGCACGGAATTTGTTAACCATAATTGATGATATCCTGGATTTTTCGAAAATTGAATCAGGTAAATTGCGGATTGAGGATATAAGCTTTGATATAACAGAAGTTATGAATGATATAGCGACTATGTTTACACCACTGGCCTATAATAAAAATATTGAAATCATAAGCCACCCTTTATCTGATAAAATCCCAAGCCTCCTTATTGGTGACCCCACTAGACTAAGACAAATCATTGTCAATCTTGTCAGTAATGCAATAAAATTCACTGAAAATGGACTTGTATCCATACGAACAAAAATTCTCGAAAAGACCGATGACAATATTAATATTCTTTTTACCATAAAGGATACCGGCATAGGCCTGAACGAAGAAAGCAAGCAACAGCTATTTAAGGCATTTACTCAAGCAGACAGCTCAATATCCAGAAGATTTGGCGGCACCGGCCTCGGACTTGTAATATGTAAAAACCTGATTGAGCTAATGCGTGGTGACATTGGCTTTGATAGCGACACCAGCACTGGATCTAGATTCTGGTTTTCCATTAAATTCACCACTCCAGAAATTCAAATACATCATGAAACCCTTACCATCAATAACGGAAAAACAGCACTCGTCTATGAAGAACTCAATGAAGCAATGGAAGCAACAACCATAATATTAAAGGAAATGGGCTTAAACATATTTACAACTCAAGATCATAAATTAATACCCGAAATTATTAATAATAATAAAATTGATTTTCTTGTATTAGGCATCAATCGAACTAATATAAAAAACACAGAGCTACTTGATGAAATATCAAATCTGACCAATAAAATTGACAACCACCTTGTCATAGCCAGTACTTTTTCAAATATAGAGCTACAAAGCATTCTTGATACAGGCATAAGGAACGTCATCTTCAGGTCTTCGCCCAAATCATTAATTAAGAAAAAAATACACAATATTGTTTGTGGCCTGAACGAAGAAAACCAGAGCGAAAACATACTCAAGAAGACGGAGTCAAGCAGAGACTTCAGCCATGTCAAAGCCCTGATTGTTGATGACAACGAAATTAATCTAAAACTTGCACATACAATTCTCAATAACACCAGCATGCAGGTTACAACTGCCAATAATGGTCAGGACGCACTCGATTTATGTTTATTAGAATATTTTGACATCATTCTTATGGATCTTCACATGCCCGTCATGAATGGCTTCAAAACCATTGAGAATCTGAGAAGCACCATTAACTACTGTACAAAATCAATTATTATTGCCTTAACAGCGAATGCAACACCTGAAGACAAGCTAAAAGCGTTCAATGCTGGCGTCAATGATATACTGATAAAACCATTTAATGAAAATCAGATTTTTAGCATTCTCGATCACTGGCTTCCTTATAGTAAAAAACCTCAGCACACGGCAACTATTACTAGTCAATCAGAATTACCAGGCTGTCAATTATACAACCATAAAACAGCAGTAACACTTGCTGGCGGAAGCGAACAGCTCGCTTATGAACTGCTAACTATGCTAATAGCAGATTTACCTAACCATAAACTTAAAATCGAACAGGCACACAAACTAAACAACACTGAAGAATTACGTCAGGCAGTACATAAACTACATGGCGGCGCGAAGTACTGTGCCGCAGAAGAACTATCATCTTCTGCAGGCAAGGTAGAAAATATGATTATAAAAAATAATATAGCTGATATAAATTTAGAGCTAAATAATTTATATGAAAAAATAGATAACCTTATTTCTTATTACCACAATAATAAACAAAGAAACTCTTTAAAGTAATGAAGATTTAAGACCACCCCTCATAATATTTTTCATTTTCAAAACAGCCTGTGGCAGTCCAATAAACAATGCTTCGGCAATTATTGCATGGCCAATATTTAGTTCGGCAATATTATTTATATGCGCAATTTCTTTAGTATTATGGTAATTCAATCCATGTCCTGCATTGACCTGTAAACCTAACTCATGAGCCAGCTCTGCTGCTCTAACAATTTTCTTTAGTTCACTTTGTTTTTCATGGCGATTGCTAGCATCCGCATAATGCCCGGTATGTATTTCTATTGCAGGCACTCCACAACGCTTGGCCGCTTCAATCTGGTCTGCATCCGCATCAATAAATAATGAAACTTTTATACCCGAGTCAGCAAGACGCTCTGATGCTTCTTTGATTTTTGATTCCTGTGAAACCACATCAAGACCGCCCTCAGTTGTTAACTCTTCTCTTCTCTCAGGCACAAGACAACAATCCTCTGGTTTTATTTTTTCAGCAATGACCAACATGTCAGCCGTTACAGCCATTTCGAGGTTCATGCGCGTCATCATCATCTCTTTTAACAACATAACATCACGCTCCTGAATATGCCGCCTGTCTTCGCGCAAATGCAGAGTTATACTATCTGCTCCTGCCTGTTCTACCTGCAAAGCAGCATATACAGGATCAGGATAACGAGTACCCCTTGCCTGTCTAACAGTCGCAATATGATCAATATTTACACCCAGTAAGATATCCCTCGAAGTGGACATTTTCGGTCTCCAGCATGAATTTACAATAACGTATATTTTATAGAATAATCACTCCTACGCCTATTATCCTCGCATGGCAGATAGCGAACTTCTCTGCTATTGTCATATAAATCAACAGATAAACATCCATCAGAGGGGAAAGGAGTGATCAATCAACGGATCCTGCGTTTTATTATAGGACTTACGTTAACAATTCTACTGATTCTACATGCCAGTAATAACCTGCCAATCCCTTTTCTGCATACCCTGGAAAACCTGTCATATGATACCCGTCTGAAAATGACTGTTTCAGCAAGCCCTGGTAGCAAAATTGATAAAAAAGTTGTGATTATTGATATTGACGAAAAAAGCATGGAACAAATTGGTCAATGGCCATGGGATCGCCACACAATGGCCAACATAGTAGATAACTTATTCGACCATTATCAGATTAACACTCTTGGCTTCGATATTATTTTTGCAGAAAAAGACGAAGACCCGACTGATCAAATTTTAGTCAACATGTCCAGAGGGCCTTTAAAAAACAATCCTTATTTTATAAATGAATTCAATAAAGCATTACCAAAATTACAACGCGACAAACGCCTGGCGGAATCATTAAAGAATCGAAAGGTTGTTCTCGGCATATTTTTTGATAATGGCGATAATACGTTACATAAAGGTCAACTTCCCTCGCCTCTGCCGGATTTCCCTGCTGATGTAATGAAAAGCATCAATATGAACAAGGCCCAGGGATACGCCGCTAATTTATCCATTTTACAAGATGCGGCGCTCACTGCCGGCTATTTTGACAACCCAACAATGGGTGATGGTGTATTTCGAAAGGTCCCATTACTACAGGAATATAATGGCCGTATTTATGAATCTCTCGCACTGGCTGTCAGCCGTACTGCTTTAAATAAAGAAAAAATACAACTCGGGTTAAACGTCATTAATGAACAAACTGATGATAAGATTCTTGAGTGGATCAAGATTGGTGAAACAACTATCCCGGTAGATGAGTCAGCCAGTATTCTTGTACCCTACATTGGCAAACAAAGAAGTTTTGATTATATTTCGGCTTACGACATAGCCACAAAAAATGCACCAAAGGATCTTCTTGTAAACAAAATCGCCCTGTTTGGCACCAGCGCTGCCGGACTTCTCGATTTAAGAACAACACCTCTTGAAGCCGCTTATCCTGGTGTTGAGGTACACGCTAATATCGTACAGGGAATACTCGATCAAACAATAAAAAACAAACCCGGTTACATCATGGGTTTTGAAGTCATGCTACTAATACTGCTTGGCGTTATTCTGGCTTATCTATTACCGAGAATGTCTCCATTATGGAATACCATAATTACACTGGCCACGCTTTGTTTTGTTTTTGCGATTAACCTCTATGCCTGGAATGACTTACAGACGGTTCTCCCATTAGCAACACCAACTATACTGGTACTACTCCTGTATATTCTCAATATGGCATTTGGTTTTTTTGTTGAATCACGTGGCAAACATCAACTAACACATTTATTTGGTCAATATGTACCACCTGAGCTGGTTGATGAAATGAGTCGTAACCTGACTAAAATAAATCTTGATGGTGAGATACGAGAAATGTCAGTACTGTTTACAGACGTACGTAATTTCACCACCATATCAGAAAATATGGAACCCCGCGAACTCACCCAATTTATTAATTCATTCCTGACACCTCTGACGCGAGTATTACATCATAACCGTGGAACCATCGATAAATACATGGGTGATGCCATAATGGCATTCTGGGGTGCACCGCTACATGATCCCAATCATGCACGTAATGCATTAATGACAGGTATAGAAATGGTCAGGGAAACCAGAAAACTACAGGAAATATTCAAAACAAAAGGCTGGCCAGAAATACAGATAGGTGTTGGCATAAATACTGGCCCGATGAATGTAGGCAACAAAGGTTCCGAATTCAGAGTTGATTACACAGTACTGGGTGATGCAGTTAATTTAGGCTCACGTCTTGAAGCGCTTACTAAAGTATATGGTGTCGATATTATAACCAGTGAAAGTACTATTCATGCTGTTCCAGAATTTGAATACCGAGAACTTGACCTGGTTCGCGTTAAAGGCAAAGACAGGCCAGTAAAAATATACGAGCCACTGGGACTGATTGAAACCATCGATAAAAAAACACGTAAGACAATTAAAGCATTCCATCATGCGCTAGGACTGTATCGCCAGCAGAAATGGGATGATGCCGAGAAGGCACTGTTCATGTTAAAACAGCAGGAACCTGAACGATTGATATACCAGATTTATCTGGATCGTATCGCCTATTTTAGAAATAACCCACCAGGTCAGAACTGGGATGGCGTATTCACCCATACGAGTAAGTAAATCAATTTGTCTTAATAAAATGGCTGTTTATGTGAAAAACAACTCATTACTTCAGTACATTAGCTATGATTAATGTGACCGATTTCACACCTAAATAAGCCATCAGTTTGTAGGATTATAGTTACACAATACAAGTAAATGATTATGAAGAACCGCGACTCAGAATTCGATGTAACCAATACCATTAAAGTCACTGATACACAGGCTGTCATGAATGCTGTCTGTGATATCTTCCGTAGCTGTTACTTAAATGGCAACACATCCTACATCGAGCGCGCTTTCAATGATTTCGACAACCTGTTCGAAGGTCACTTTAAAGATTACACTTCATGTGACACCGTCTACCACGACAAACAGCACACACTTGATATGACTCTGGCTCTGGCACGCATCATCGATGGCCATGAACGACAGAGCGACAGTCACCAGACATTTGGCGCCATGAATACCTCGGTAGCTATCATTACCGCACTCTTTCATGACTCTGGTTATATACGAAAACAGAGCGACCAGAAACACGCCAATGGTGCTGAATATACACGTATACACGTTAGTAGAAGCGCAGATTTTCTACGAAACTATCTTGCCATGATCGGACTGCAGGACTATATAGAAATTTCTGCTAATATGGTGCATTACACTGGTTATGAAATGGCGCTTGATAAAATAAAACTGCCTGACGAAAAGTTTCATTTACTTGGATACATGGTGGGCACTGCAGATTTAATCGCGCAAATGGCAGACCGTTGTTATCTGGAAAAATGCCGCGATCGTTTATACCCTGAGTTTGTACTGGGTGGTTTAACCGAAGAGACCAGGGAAGATGGTAGCAAAAATATCATCTATGCATCAGCTGAAGACCTGCTACTTAAAACACCTGTTTTTTATGAAAATGAAGTAAAAAAACGTTTAGATGTAATTTTCAAACGCGTCTACGAATACGCTGTCGCGCATTTCTCAGGCAATGATTATTATATGGAAACACTGGAAAGAAATCAGATGTACATACATCAACTGATTGAACAGGGAAAATTTGAAGACCTGAGACGCACACCACCAGACAATCCAGGCTTAAAACTAGTTTGCACTAAACACTAAATCAGCCTAGTAAATTTTTCAGCTCATCTTCACCCAGTATATCAATACCCAGTTGCTCGGCTTTAGTCGCTTTCGAGCCGGGATTTTCACCTACAATCACTGCGCTGGTTTTCTTTGATACACTGCCGGTTACTTTTGCACCCCTGGATTGCAATCGTCGCTTAAGCTCATCCCTGCCCATACCTGACAAGGTACCCGTAATAACAAATATTTTACCCAGTAGCGATTGATCAGCATCATTAACTGCCTCAACTTCCTGCCAGTGTATACCTACCTTACGCAATTTATTAATCACATCAAGATTATGTTGCTGTTGAAAAAAGTATTGAATATGTGATGCCACTATCGGCCCTACATCCGGAACGTCCTGCAAATCATCAAAACTTGCAGCCTGTAGTTTATCCAGCGATCCAAAATGCTGCGCCAAAGACATGGCCGTTGCTTCACCAACTTCCCTGATACCCAGAGCATAAATAAATCGATCAAGACTAATACTTTTACTATTCTGCAATGCATCAATTAAGTTTTGCGCAGACTTTTCACCCATACGCTCAAGACCAGATAATTCTTCTACTGTCAGAGCATACAAATCATCGACATGATCAATAAGCCCTGCATCAACCAGCTGTTCAACCAGTTTATCGCCAAGCCCGTCTATATCCATCGCTTTGCGTGAAGCAAAATGCTTTATCGACTCCTTACGTTGTGCAGCACAATACAGACCACCACTACAACGCGCAACGGCCTCACCTTCTTCACGAACAACATCAGACTGACAAATCGGACAGCGATCTGGCATTTTAATTTTTCGCGCGCCTTTTTTACGACTTCCTGGTACGACACTTACAATTTCTGGTATAACATCACCCGCTCTACGCACAATAACCGTATCTGAAATTCGCACATCTTTACGTTCTACTTCATCCATATTATGTAAGGTTGCATTACTCACTGTAACGCCACCCACAAAAACCGGCTGAAGACGAGCGACGGGTGTTATCGCACCTGTGCGTCCAACCTGAAACTCAATATCATTAACAGTGGTAATTTCTTCCTGCGCAGGAAATTTATGGGCGATTGCCCAACGTGGCGCTTTAGCAACAAAACCTAATTGCTTTTGCCAGTGCAGATTATTAACCTTATAGACGATCCCATCAATATCATAAGGCAGAGATTCTCTTCTGGCAGACAACTTGTCAAAATACTTCAAACAGCCTTCTACACCTTTTACAACAGCCCTCTCCTTACACAATGGCAAGCCCCATTTTAGTAATTGATCAAGCATCTCACTGTGAGTCTCAACTGACTCCAGCCCTTCTACTTTTCCAACCGAATAACAATACATGGCCAGTGGACGACTGGCTGCAATTTTAGGATCAAGCTGCCTTAATGAGCCTGCTGCTGCATTACGTGGATTAGCAAAGGGTTTATCGCCATTTTTTATGGCATTTTGATTGAGTCTTTCAAAACCTGCCTTTGGCATAAACACTTCGCCACGCACTTCCAGAAGCTGCGGATAATTCTCACCCTGTAAATGCAGAGGTATAGAATGAATGGTGCGAATATTCTGTGTAACATCTTCGCCTGTTGTTCCATCTCCTCGAGTGCCTGCCCTGACCAGCAGGCCCTTTTCATATAACAGACTCACCGCAAGGCCATCAAGTTTCGGCTCGGCTGCAAATTCTATTTGGTCATCAAGCCTCAGCCTGTCATTTACACGCTTATAAAATGCCAGCAACTCACTTTCATCAAACACATTATCCAGCGACAACATGGGGATTTCATGTTTTACCTGTGAAAAGGCATCCAGTGGTTTATCACCAATACGCTGGGTAGGTGAATCTGCGGTAATTAATTCAGGGTACTGATTTTCGAGCTGTTGAAGCTCCCGGTACAAACGATCATATTCACTATCAGGAATCTCGGGTTCATCAAGAACATAATATTGATAACTATGATGATTAAGTAGCTGACGAAGAACGACTGATCTCTGTCTGGCCTGATTGATATTTGACATGTGTAAATCCAAACAGAAGCTAAATATTATCCATAAAAAAATTTAAGCAGGAAACTTAAACATTAACAGGCTGACGACTATCATTAAAACGTTTAGCTTTTTCTCTCATTAACTTGACTGAACTTTCATTAAGCAACATACGATCCTGCCCACATAACTGCGCCCCCAGAAGATTTGCAACACTATGCGCACACAACAGCATATCATCAAGCACTTCGACAGGATGACTAACCATGCTCAATTGTGCAAACAGACTAACACCACGTGTTTTATGATTATTTATCTGCTCAATATCAAACCAGCCAGGTTTCATCATATCCGAGAGACTAAATACTGTTTCTCCATCATCATTAATACGATGAAATATTTTCATTTCACCGTATTGCAGATTATTGCCCAGACAGGCACTATAAATCTGCTCACCTTTTATGATTTTATCTTTGGCCACAACAAGAAACAGGGAAACCACATCATCAATGGCCGGCTGATCTGAAACTGTATTTGAATCTGCTTTTTCTGACTCTGATGGGACATTCTCATCAGCAGACGGATGCTCATCAATACTTTCATCTTCATCAGAAGCAGCAGCGGAAGTGTCCGCAAAAACAGCGGGGGAATCATCCACATCATCCTTAACGACAACGCGAACAGGGCCAACACCATCCACCCATCTATCATCATCTTCCATTGCAGAAAAAGAAGGCGCTTCCGGTATTGTGTCCTTTATTGAGACTGAAGACTGATTCTGATAACGTCCCCAGAAATATACAGCGATTATTAGAACTACACCCAGCCCCAATAATATCCAACGTAATTCGTCCATAGCTGTAGCCTATGCTGTTGCCACCATTTTCGTTGCTTCCGCAACATCAACAGATACCAGACGAGAAACACCTGCTTCACGCATGGTTACACCGCTTAGATGCTCGGATAATTCCATCGTGGTCTTGTTATGAGTAATAAAAATAAACTGTACCGTCTTCGACATATCACGCACCAGCTCACAGAAGCGTCCAACATTCGCTTCGTCCAGTGGTGCATCGACCTCATCAAGCATACAGAAAGGCGCTGGATTCAACTCGAATATAGCAAATACCAGTGCCACTGCCGTCAATGCTTTTTCACCACCCGACATCAGATGAATGCTGCTGATACGTTTACCCGGTGGACGTGCCAGTACCATAATACCGGTATTTAACAAATCATCACCGGTCATTTCAAGATACGCCTGACCACCACCAAACAGGCGAGGGAACATTTCCTGTAAACGACTATTTACATGCTCGTAAGTATCTTTAAACCGTGCACGTGTTTCCTTATCAATCTTGGCAATCGCCTGCTCGAGTGTTTCCAATGCCTGAGTCACATCATCATGCTGTGAATCCAGATACTCTTTACGCTTAAGCTGTTCTTTATATTCATCAATAGCGGCCAGATTTATGGCACCCAGTCGCTGAATCTTTTGCACAATATCATCGACCTTACGTTGCCATTCATCAATCCGGGCATGCTCACCCAGTTGTTCGAGCAGTTCTTCAATTTTGAAATCTGTTTCGTCGAGCTGCTCTTCAACTGTTTTACAACGCACACTAACTTCCTGAGTATTCAGTCGTGCCTGCTCCAGACTGGACCTGATCATTTGCGACTTTTGCTCATGATCATGACGCTGCTGCTCCAGAGAGCGCAAGGTATTATCAATGGTTTCAACCAGACGACGCGCTTCAGTCAAACGTTCCTCTACTTCCAGTCGCTGCTCAAGCAGAACTTCAAGTTCAGCCTGCATATTACTGACCGGCTCTTCACCTCTACCCAGTATTTGCTGAAGCTCGCTACGACGCTGTTGCTGCTGTTCCAGCTGCTTCGACATGCGCTCGATATTCTGCTCGAGGTTTCGTTTAGAGGTTCGTTTTGATTCAATATTAATGGCCAGCTCATGAACAGATTCACGTTCACTCTGTGCTTTGCTTCTCGCCTCATGCAGACGTGTCTGTAATTCTTCCCTCTGCCCAGTTAAAACTTCTCTTTCACGGGACAAAGCTTCCATCTGGACCATGGCTTCGTTACGTTTCTGACGAGCCACTTCCATATCATGCTCTTCCTGAGCGATCTGGTTATTCGTCTCGGAAGCTTCTTCCTGTAAATTAGTATTACGATTTACAATTTGCTCCAGGCGTGACTGTCTGGCTGTAATCTGCGCCTTAACATGGGAAACCTGACTATGCGCCTGATTTAATTCACCCTGCCACTGTTCACGCTGCTGCTCATAATTAAGCTGCTCAGCACGACTGTGCTGTATTTTCTGCTCAATATCATCAGCCTGCTCATCCAGCTCTTCAAGTACCTGTTCAAGCTGTTTGATTTCCTGTTCTCGGGCCAGAACACCTGCTTTTTCATCTTTATCACGGGCCACTCGAAGCCAGTTCTTGCCTAACCAGATGCCCTCTCGGGTAATCACAGAATCACCTTCTGAAAGACTCATACGCATGGATATGGCCTGGTTCAGATCTTCAGCAACAAAAACACCGTTTAATAAATTATCCAGAGACCACTTTGATTTAATTTTGTCCGCAAGACTGTTATGCAAACCACTGGTTGTCGATGTCGCACTCGATGTATCAAAAATAGTCAGACTACCTGCATCAAAACTATCCAGAACAGCAGTAACACCATCTATACCATTAACACACACGGCTTCAAGATACTGACCCAGTACGGTTTCTGCGGCCTTTTCCCAGCCTGCATCAACCTCAAGACTTTCAGCTAAACGCGCATTGTCGCCCAGACCCTGATTTTCCAGCCAGCCAGTGACTGCCTTTTCCTGTTTGCCTAAAGCCGCCTGCTGTAATGCCTGCAAGGACGCCAGCTGGCCACGCTTATCATGTAACTGGCGACGAATATTATCCTGATGACTATTAAACTGATTGGTCTGCTCACGATAGATATTAATTTTTTCCAGAACTTCAGCGACACGCTCTTCCATTTCGTCTTTCTGCATTTCAGCTTCTTCACCCTGCTGACGCAGCTGCTCAAGTTCAGTTTCAAGATCACCGACACTGAGTTTTTTCTTTTCTTCGTCTATACGCTGTAACCGCTGCTGTAAATTTGCAATATGGCGTTCCAGCTGTTCCATGCGTGTACGCTCGACCTGAGCATTTTGCGAAGGCTCAGCCGCTCGACGATTATAATCTTCCCAGGATGACTGCCATTCCTGCATGGCTGTCTCGGCTTCCTGTAATAATGAGCTGGAGGCCTGCTGGGTTTCACGCAGTAATTCCAGTTTTGGCTCATTCTCTTCAAGCAATACAATGACTTCTTCAAGCTGCTGT
>JAPHQX010000063.1 GCA_026196035.1 Gammaproteobacteria bacterium | reverse complement strand
TGGTCAGCGCCGCAGTTAAGGTTGTTTTACCATGGTCAACGTGACCAATCGTGCCCACATTGACATGGGGCTTATTTCGTTCAAATTTTTCCTTGGACATTGTGAATGCCTCCCCCGGATTAAATATTCAAAAATTCAATTACATCTACTAAATACTGGAGCTCATAACCGGATTTGAACCGGTGACCTCTTCCTTACCAAGGAAGTGCTCTACCTACTGAGCTATATGAGCAAAACACTGTAACCCTGACGGTTACCACCCAACAGCTACAGCATCTAAACCTGTTGTTCCCAGACACCTTATATATCTGGAACTGGAGCGGGTGATGGGAATCGAACCCACGTCATCAGCTTGGAAGGCTGAGGTAATGCCATTATACGACACCCGCCTGATACCAACCTTCCAGCCGCTCACTATAATATGGTGGAGGGGGGAGGATTCGAACCTCCGAAGGCTGAGCCAGCAGATTTACAGTCTGCCCCCTTTGGCCGCTCGGGAACCCCTCCGAAACTGGAAGCCGCGTATTTTGCTTGACCCCACTATAAGTGTCAACCAAAAACGGCTCTAATCCTGAGGATTCGAGCCGTTTTTGGTATTTTTAGCAAATAGAAAAGCTTTGGATTCAAAACTCTCTGGAATATGGTGCCGGCAGAACGAATCGAACGCTCGACCTACTGATTACAAGTCAGTTGCTCTACCAACTGAGCTATGCCGGCATGGCTTCTTTAAAGGCTGGCAATTTTAGAGAAACTAAAGACATTTCGCAATCTAATATTCAAAAAATTATCATATTTAATCTGACGAACACTGACGATCCAGCAATGTTACGCCATCAATCAGATATTCCTGAATTTTTGATTCTATCTCGGCACTATCATCTTCCAGCGAATAGTCCAGCCAATAAAGCTTATATGACCTGTAAATCACTTCAATTTCCGGCTTAAAGCCCAGTCTGCTGACTTCCTTAACTCGGGTATCCGCATTAGGTTTTTCTTTAAAATGCCCCAGCGATATACTGTTCTTCTTATCGCCTTTCTGAATAATGTAATAATCTTTTATATTCTTTTTAGCCAGCGCCTTACTAACTTCACGGGCACTTGCCCGATCATTATGGCCTGGTAGATAAATCCAGTAGCGATGCAATTCCTGCTCTTCACGCTCACGCACTATAAAATCAACGACCTCATTACCAATCTGAGATTCGATCTGCGTCACTACGTCTTTATCGGTATATGGCCCAAGGGTATAACAAAGCTTACTTTGAACTTTCTGCTCAGGGACTTCCTCATTAACCTGCTCAGTCACTTCCTGCTCCATAACAACCACAGGCTCAACTTCCCTGAGCAATACCAGCCTTTCCAGACGATCAGATAAAGGACTCACTCGTTTAACTGCTTTTTCTGGTGAATAATACTGCCAGGCCGCAAACAAAAGATTCAACATTAATAACAATAAAAAAAATATACGCATAATTATAATCCAGCCGTGGCCGCTTCTTTTAAGCCGTAAAGAATCAAATCCGGCTCATATATATAATCACTGGTAAATTGCTCTGCAATAGCCTGCCCATCTCCACCCGTCACAATACACAACAAATCTTTACCTAATGTCTCTTTATATTTATTCAACAATGACTCAAGACCCAGAACAAGAACTTGACTACAACCACTATTCACTGCATCACCTGTATTTCTAGCCAGATTATTTAACTGACCCGATACGTTTTCTATTCCCTGTGTACCCTGTTGCAGTGCAGATCGCATCATATTCAAGCCGGGTATAATTAAACCACCCTGATGCTGGCCGCTATTATCGACCACATCCACAGTAACCGCAGTTCCACAATCAATAATACAAAATGCCCTTTTGTACTTAATCCATGCACCTATCATCGCATACCAGCGATCAACGCCCAATGATTCAGCATCAGTATAAGCATTAATCAATCCTGAACACTGCTTCTGCGAGACAACATATACACTATTGACCTGCCAGTTTTTACTAAACCAGAGATCCACTTTTTCTTTCACTTGCGTACCAGCCACGCAACTAATATAAATCTTACCCTGAACCGGAACAGTTGAAAAAAAACTATTGAGCAATTCATCCAGTTCAGACAACTGATAACACTCTGCCCCTTTCTGATGAATTTTATCGCCTTCCCAGAAAGCCCACTTCAGACACGAATTACCAATATCAATCGACAACATTATTTCTTCATCCTAATACTGACGTCAGCGGCATAAAAGACTTTCTGACAACCATCGACTTGCGCCATTAATGCTCCATTTTCATTTATACCCAGATATTGTCCCCGACTAACCCCTTTATCGTGATGAATATCCAGCATTTTCCCCACACATAAATCATATCGCGTCCATTCGTCACGAAAACCCTCAAATCCAGATTCCTCATAAAAATCACATCCTGACATAATTTCATTTAGCATTTTCCCGGCCACGAGATTACGATCAAGTTTACAATTGTCACCCGCCTCTTTTAACAGATCAGTCCACGGGGTTTCAATCTGAGCACTGGATACATCAGCCATATCATAATTAAGACCAACACCAATAACCGCACAACCATTCGTACCAGGCTTGATTCTTGTTTCAATCAGAATCCCGGCAACTTTAGCCAGCCCGATATAGACATCATTAGGCCACTTCAATCCAGCCTTAATCCCAAAATCACTGAGCGTACGCACAATACATATACCCACAACCATACTCAGACCAGATAACTGAGTTATCTGGGTATTAAATTCACGCACCAGGCTCATGTAAATATTCTGAGCATAAGGAGAATACCAGATCCGGTCCTTACGACCTCGTCCCTTTACCTGCTGCTCGGCAAAACAGGCTCTTGGCAAATTCACATCCTTACAACATTGAGATAGAGCCCATTCATTGGTGGAATCAATACAATCGAATATCACCAGATCATCGGGCTGATACAATCTGTCTCGCCCTAACTGCGACCTGATTTTCAACAAATCCAGACTTTCAGCACTATTCATCGTTATTGACTACACTCAGAATTAAAGAAAACATCAGCATCAACCGATATAATAATAAGCTGCGCATGATTTTAAATTTATTAAGCCCGGGTTTATAAAAATTGAATATTAACACTTTAGGCTTATATCAGGAGAAAATGTGGATCTAGCAACTCTACTAGGGCTAATAATTGCTTTTGGTTTCATTGTTGGTGCTATTTTAACAGGTGGCTCCATCATACTGTTTGTAAATCCACCTTCATTACTCATCGTAATTGGCGGCAGTGTTGCGGTTGTTTTAATGCAATTCACACTCGCCCAGTTCTTTAGTGCCATGAAAGTCGGTGCGAAAGCATTCTTTCATAAACCCGTTAATCCACAGGACCTGATCGACCAGGCCGTTACTCTTGCCAATATTGCCAGGAAAGAAGGCATGATGGCTCTCGAGCAACAGGAAATCGACAATTCATTTCTCTATAAAGGCATACAACTCTGTGTCGACGGGCATCCGCCAGAACTGGTAAGACGCATGCTAAATAAAGATATCAGCATGACCATTCAGAGACACGAAAGAGGACAAAAGATTTTCAAAGCCCTGGGAACCATTGCACCGGCGATGGGCATGATTGGTACTCTTATTGGTCTGGTACAAATGCTGGCCAATATGGATGACCCCAAATCCATTGGCCCTGCAATGGCGGTTGCTTTGCTAACAACACTGTATGGTGCTGTTATTGCTAATGCTTTTGCACTTCCGATAGCCGATAAATTACTACTTCGCAGTGAAGAAGAAAAAAATAATCGCACACTTATTCTTGAAACCATTAGCGGTATTCAGGAAGGCATGAATCCACGAGTTCTGGAAGAAATGCTAAAAACCTTCCTGCCTGAAAGTGAACGAGGCTCCGACGAAGAAGACGAAGAATAACCTCAATGGATGAAGAAGAAGAAAAAAAATGCGACCCCGGAGCTCCTGCCTGGCTAGCGACATTTGCAGATCTTATGTCTCTGCTCATGTGCTTCTTTGTATTACTACTTTCCTTCTCCGAAATGGATGTTTTAAAGTTTAAACAGCTGGCAGGATCCATGTCAGCAGCCTTTGGTGTACAACGTGAAATCAAAACCAAAATTATCCCCAAAGGAACCAGTGTAATAGCTAAAGAGTTCAGCCCCGGGCGCCCCAAGCCCACCGCCTTAAAAGTCATACGTCAGCATACAACTGATGAACGTAAAAAAAATCTTGATTTCCGTGAAGGCAAACGAGTAGGCAAAGGCGAAAAAAAAGAATCTGCTGATCGAATTGAAAAACTCAAAAAAGCACTCAAAAAACAAATCGGACAAGGCAGCATAGAAGTGACCGGAAACGATGTGCGAACCATTATACGCATTAGAGAAAAAGGATCATTCCCCTCCGGCAGCGCTCGCATGAACCCAAATTTCAGGTCTGTAATGAAAAAAATTGCTGAGACAGTAAAACAAACCCCTGGCCAGATACATATTGCAGGTCATACTGATAATATCCCAATCAACACATTTCGATTTAAATCTAACTGGGAGCTATCTTCCGCACGTGCAGTTTCAATATTAAACGAACTTCTAGTTCATCAAAATATTGCTAATGACCGCATGGTCATACAGGGCCATGCCGATACAAAACCTCTGGTACCTAACACGACAGCGAGCAATAGAGCGATTAACCGTAGAGTCGAGATAACCATTGTTAAAACACCAAAAGCTACCAATGAATTACCTAGCCTTATTAAATTCTCTGAGTAAACATCATGACAAAAACAAACAACAATCAAAATGAACGCAGAGGCTTCTTCAGAATTGAAGACGAAGTTCACCTTGAATATGAGGCTGTAAATGAAGACGAATATAATAATGCGGAACAAATTCTAAATGAAGTACACAAATCAACTTTTGCGCTTAGTGCAAATTTTGCCACAATCAATCATGACAATAATTACCTATTGAACAATATACGACGTAATTCGCCTGAAATATCTCAGTACCTGGATCTGCTGAATCAGAAAATTGATGCTTTAAGTCAGCATTTACTTGAGAACAGCACAGCCTCTTCAGAAGATAACCTGATTACGGTTAATATCAGCGCATCAGGAATAGCATTTAACACAAGTGATAAACTGGAAAAAAATCAGGCTATAAAATTAAGAATTGTTTTATTACCAGAAAAGGTTGGCATTCAAGCATATGGTCGCATCATAGACTGTAAGCCAGACGCTGAGAACAAGGGATTTCTTACCAGCGTAGATTTTGAACATATTCGTAATGACGATACTGAACTAATGATCAAACACAATATAAACAAACAGATGATTGAACTCAGAAAGAGATCAGAAGATGAAGGATCTTAACTCTCTTCATTAGATTCACAAATAACAACCTTATTTCGACCATTATTCTTTGCCCTGTACAAGGCGTTATCTGCTCGTTCAAGCAGCAATGCAGACAAATCCTCTGTCTTACCAAATGTCTGCATATCAACTGACCTCAATGATGTCATCCCAATAGAAACTGTTATTGAGAGATCCTTACCATAAAAAGAATGCTTTTCCGCTGAAATAACCGTACGAAGTCGCTCGGCAATCTCAGAAGCAACTTTTATGCTGGTACCAGGCAAAGCAATAACAAACTCCTCACCACCATAACGAGCAACAATATCACATGCTCGAACCTGCTCCTTAATCATTGATACCATTCGCATCAATACCAGATCACCAATATGATGACCATAGGTATCATTAACATTTTTAAAATAATCAACATCAATAAACATACAGGCCAGATCATGATCAAGTCGCAAACTACGCTCAATCTCATCTTTGATACGCAAATCAAAATATCGTCTGTTATATGCCTGGGTTAATGCATCCTGATAACCAATCTCTTTAATGCGCTGCTGATTAAGACAGTTTTCTATAGCTACAGCCGTCATAGCTGAAAGTCTTTGCAAGAATTCAGTTCCATGACTTGCCTGATAACGATTAGCATCACCGCTAATCAGAAGTAAAGCACCTGTTATTTTATCTGCCCGCAACAATGGTAACAAAGCAGCACTTTTACAATCATCACAGGGCTGATTATTTAACAACCATGAATAATCACTAAGAATTTGTTCCCCAAGCACAGGAAAGCCGGGTAAGGACTTTAGTTCATTACTTTGCTTTTCTGGATTGAGAATAAAAAGTTTATTTTGAAAAATACGCCTGGCATCATCATCATGGCCAAAAAATAGACGATCAGTATCGTTGCCTTCATCAACAATACATAAAATAACCTCTTGTAAATGAAAACGCACCTGCATTTGTACAAGCAAATAATCGCATAATTGCGCAGGCGAATTGGAACCAATAATTTCAAACCCAAACGAGTCGAATAAACCCTGCTTTTTTTCGTTGGTTCTCGCTTGTCTCAGCAGATTTTCAAGCTTGCGTCTTAATAAGCGGTTTTCCTGATGGATGGTATCTTCCATAGTCAAATTTATAACACAAAGATCTGGATCTCGCTTGCATTATTAGCTGTTACTTAAAAATAAATAACAAACTTGTTAACAAATTCGAACAATAAAAAAATTAGCTGCAAATA
>JAPHQX010000026.1 GCA_026196035.1 Gammaproteobacteria bacterium | reverse complement strand
GTCGTAATTACGGTATTCTGATTGGTGAAGCTACTGCTGAAAGAATTAAACACCAGATTGGTTCCGCTTATCCAGGTAAGGAATTACTGGAAATTGAAGTTAAAGGTCGTAATTTATCCGAAGGTATTCCACGCAGCTTTACACTCAATAGTAATGAAATCCTTGAAGCTCTACAGGAACCATTACAGGGTATTGTCAGTGCAGTGAAAACAGCACTGGAACAAACACCACCAGAACTGGGTGCTGACGTCGCGGAAAGAGGTATTGTGTTAACGGGTGGTGGGGCACTGTTGCGTGACCTTGACCGTCTGTTGATGGAAGAGACCGGATTGCCTGTCATTATGGCCGAGGAACCACTGACCTGTGTTGCACGTGGTGGTGGCCGAGTGCTTGAACTGATTGATGAGCATGGCGGTGACTTCCTGGCAGTTGAATAAAGCCTGTTCAATTGCCCTTCTTCAGGCAGCTGCAAACATGAGTAAACAGTTGTTACAAGGTGAATATTGATGCAGCCACTATTTTTACGTGGTCCATCAGTTACCCTGCGTGCCATTATTCTGGTTGGTTTATCTGTTGTTCTAATGATTGCTGATCATCGCTGGAGTCATCTCGAATCCATGCGTGGTGCTATGGAGTCCTATTTTATTCATCCTCTGCGTTATGTCATTAATATTCCAGTTGATTTTATTCACTGGAGCAGTAATTCTTTTTCATTTCACCAGGAATTACTTGATGAAAATCAGGAGCTTAAGGATCAGCGATTAAGGGCTCAGGTTAGCCTGCAGAAACTCAGTATCCTGGAAAAAGAAAATGAACGCCTGAGAAAAATGCTCAGTGCTCAGCCCAAGGTGGGTGAGCGAGTACTGATTGCAGAATTGCTTTCGATTGATATGGATCCCTATAAACAACAGGTGGTATTAAATAAAGGTCAGCAGCATTCAGTTTATCTGGGGCAGCCTGTTATCGATGCCTGGGGCGTAATGGGGCAGGTGGTTCATAGGGGCGATTTTTCATCAACCGCTATGTTGATTACTGATCCCAGTCACGCCATTCCAGTTCAGGTGAATCGTAACGGTTTACGTAGTACGGTGTTTGGTAATGGACAGACTGACAGGCTGGAGTTGAGGTACATTCCCCATAATGCTGATATTGAGATCGGTGATTTAATTATTACATCAGGGCTGGGTGGGCGTTTTCCACCGAATTACCCAGTCGGTAGAATTACTGAAATAGAACGTCCAGCAGGTGAAACTTTTGCTAATGTCATCGCACAGCCTGTTGCTCATATCGATCGCAGTCGTGAAGTTTTGCTGGTCTGGCATAATCAGCCAGAGATAGAAGTGGTCGAAATAGTAAAAGAGGCAACAGATAATGACTAATTGTTATCGTGTTGTATTCTTAAGTATTGTCGTAGCACTAATGCTGGCCATGATGCCTTTACCTGACTGGGCGCAGTCGTTCAGGCCGGACTGGGTGACGATGGTATTAATTTACTGGGTGATGGCATTACCACAACAGGTTGGTGTGACTGTGGCCTGGGTATCCGGTCTGTTACTGGATGTTTCTCTGGGTAGCATACTGGGGCAGCATGCTATTGGCCTGGTGCTGGTATCCTATCTGGTTTCCTTACAATATCAGCGTATACGTGTTTTTTCTCTTTTTCAGCAATCGATAGTTATTTTTATCTTATTGATATTTAAGCAGATACTGGTTCTCTGGGTGAATGGTATAGTGGGTCAGGCCGCAGAAACCTGGTCATATTTTTTACCCAGTTTAGCCGGTGCAGTGATATGGCCATGGGTATTTACGCTGTTGAGAAATATTCGTCGCCAGAATACCCGTAGCAGTCACATATAAATTATTATGGTTTCATTAAAACAGCAACTCGCGGAATATGGATTTGAATCCAGAGAATCTTATGACTATGCCATTAATTGCCTGTTGACGAGTCCAAGTGAGAATATTCGTTGTCTGAATGTTGATGGTGATCCAGGGCGTCGTAAAACAGCCTTTGCCCATGCACTGGCTCAGGCCTTAGGGCATGAGCATGTGCTTTATTATGAATTTGGTATTGAAAAACCAGTGCCTCAGGTGATTCATCTAAAGGACGGTGAGGAAATACCTGAAGAGCCTCCAACTCAGCCGTTTGACCGGATAATGACTGAAGCCTGTGCTCTAAGTGAAGCGGAAACAACAATTCTTATTCTTGATCAGCTGGATAAGGCTGATTTTCAGCAACATATCAGATTATTTGAATTTACCAAAAGTAAAATCTGGTCCTATTCGGACGTAGCCTTTCACGCTAATGCTAATAATTTGATGATTTTCTTTATATCAAATGAAGATTTATATCATTCTTTGCAGCAGAGCAGTTTTCGAGTATGGATCAGTGCGCAAGCGGCAAGTACAGGAAAGATTCAACCTCAGGATCTTGATCTGGATGAGTCAAGTCGTGAGTGGCTGGATTCATTGAGTGAATTGATGATAGAGCTGGGTATTTCACCTTCTATTTCTGAATATAAAAGACTGGCATATGATATTGAAAGTCATGTTCGCACTGAAGAACAGCTAAGAACATCCATATTTGGCTGGATTGAGAATGTTGATCGTAAAAGGCTGTATAGTAAGTCGATACAGCCTTTTGTATCCAGATTGATGAAGATCATCGAGTCAGGATTCGGGATTCAGGAAGAAATTGAGCTCAGTTCGGAAAACCTGGATTGATTACCTGTTTTGAGGTGAATGAGCCTTTCGTCTGATAAAAGGTGTAAATATCACTTAATAATGACGATAAATATTGCTTATTGTCTGGTTTTTTTGCTATAAACATTAATAAATGTGGCGGTAAAAATCCTTATTTTCGAATAATTTGGCTATTTGAGCAGAAATAGTTGAAAAATAAAGACTTAATGCTACAAAACAATTAATTAAACATTTTTTGTGACTTATATAACAGTGTTTTGTCGAAATGATAAATAGAATCTTAATATCGGAGTTATAAACGATGTTAGTTATGCAAAACAACACACAGCAGCAGAATTTAGACCATCATGAGCTTCGTGATGTATCTAGTACCGCGCGGCTGTTTAGTTTTAATCGCCCAGTCTATATGACAAGTGATGTCTGGCATGATTGTGTTGAGTTAATGGATCATAATGGCAAAACGATTGATGAGTTAGCTGTATTACAGCGACTTAGACACGTGTTATTTATGGCCTCAAGTGCGCTACATGGCAGAGTTAAAAATCTGGAATGTGAATTTAAGATTCATCGTGTACCCAATGATAGTAAGGCACGACATCCAGAACCAACGACTTTGAAGCTTGTGGCGCATGAAGATCAGTTTAACCAGCCAGTCATCACAATCAAACAAACTGGTGAGTAAATATCAAGTGGCCGTTATTAATATGTTTCCAGAAGATCATTATCAGCTAGAAACAAATTACAGTCCCGATCTCAGGGATGTAACCAGTACTGCCAGATTATTTAATTTTAAACGTCCAGTGTATATGTCATATGATGTCTGGAATGATTGTGTCGATCTGCAGGCGATCAATAATGAGTCATTTGACGAGCTTGCTATTTTACAACGATTACGTCATATCCTGTTCATGGCAGCCAGCATTCTTCATGGACGAGTTGAAGATTTGCAATATAACTTCCGTATATACCGCGTGCCCAATACATTAGATGAGCAACGTCGGCCTGAGCCTGTTGATTTGCAGCTTATTGCACACAAAGACGAATTCAACAGACCCATCATAACGATACAGTTTCCTGCTGAATAAAAGCTAAAACTGTTGTAAATAAAAAAATCAAATAGCTTATTAACATCAGCTGTTAATAGCTGTAATTACGAGATTATTAAATATGTTAAAGCGCTGGTTTACGTCAAAAAAAACTGATAGCGAAAATTTATCAGGTATAGAGGGGCGATTGAAGTCTCGTAGCGTTCTTATTGTTGATGACTCTAAAACACAGTTGTTTGCGATGGAAAAGATGCTGAGAAGTGTCGGCATTAATACTCATACAGCCGAAAATGGCAAGCAGGGTATATTAATGGCCAGACACGTGAAACCAGATTTAATCTTAATGGATATAGTGATGCCGGAGTTAAATGGATTTCAGGCTACACGTCATTTAACACGTCAGCCAGATACCTGTCATATCCCTATTATTATAGTCAGTGGTTCAAATCAGCAGTCAGATAAAGCATGGGGTTTAAAACTGGGTGCAAAGGATTATATTGCCAAGCCAGTTAATAAGAATGAATTAATTACCAAGATTGATTTATGGTTGAATAAGTCTTCGTTGGAAAATAGTAAGTCTGAAGTCGCTAAGCCAGTAGAGGTTACTAAGCCGGTTGAGAGTAAAGGTGTACTGATTCACGCAATTCAATAATTGAGTATATTATTTTGAATAAAAAAGCACCTTCAGGGTGCTTTTTTTATATGTAATAAGATGTTGTTGTCATGACTTTTGACATCGCCTGCATGATTTTTTTAACTGGCCAGGGTAGTTCTGCTCCACCACCTTCCAGAGCGATGGTGGCATGATGGGCTTCATCTTCTTTCATTTGTTGTAAAATGGCTTTGCTACGGGCATCACTGGCAGGTAATTTTTGCAGATGCTCATCAAGATGTCTGATGACCTGATGTTCTGTTTCCGCAACAAATCCCAGACTCCATTTGTCACCTATAGCACCTGCAAAGGCGCCTAAGGCAAATGAGCCGGTATACCAGAGTGGATTTAAGAAGCTTTTGTGATCACCCAGATCTTCGAGTCTTTTTTCTGTCCATACGAGATGGTCATTTTCTTCCAGGGCTGCCCGTTCCATACTACTACGTACTTCTTCGAGTCGTGCTGTTAGTGCCTGCCCCTGATAAAGTGCCTGAGCTGATACTTCGCCGGCATGATTAACACGCATCAGTCCTGCGGATTGTTTGCGTTCTTTATCGCTTAGTTTTGATTCGTTTATCCCCGCAGATGGATCGGGCCTTTCTGTAATGCCGGGTTTGCCCAATACGGTACGTAGAGCATGGTCTGCCTGTGAAATAATTTGATCAAAAGCTGAGTAGTGGCGCATTAAGTTATCTCGAATTTAACTGGGATGATTATATCACTTAAGTTGTCTGGCCAGCAGTGTGACAGGGTGAATAACATCAAGTTTGATTTTTTTATCTTTAAGGCCGGATTTAATATGCAGGCTGCAACCAATATTGTCACTGATTAACAGTTGTCCCTGTGATGATTCAATGTGGCTTAACTTTTGATGGAGTAATTTATCAGCCAGTTCAGGATATTCAAGAAAGTTACTGCCACCCGCACCGCAACAGGTTGCTGGATGACTGATTGCCTGTATGCAAAGTTCAGGAATAAGATTCAGTAAATTTAGAGTTAAGCCAGGTAATTTAAGTGAATTTCGCAAACTACAGCTTTCATGTAATAAAACAGTCTGCGTACTGGAATTAAAGCTGATTGACCGGGGTTTTATATGTTCCAGTATAAACTGGTTAATATTATAAAAAGGGATTAAGCCCTGTTGCCGGGCAAGTTGCGAGCCACAGCCGCTATCGATATGCAAGATAGCGTCAACATTATATTGTTGAAAAATACCTGTGTTTTTCCGAGTTAGTGTTTGTGCATTATCCATTTGCCCATTGTGCTGATGCAGGGCGCCACAACAATGCTGATCCGTAGGAATATACACGTTGAAGCCAAAATGTGTCAGCAGCTTAATGCAGCTTTGTATTGTATCGCTATTAAAACTCGGGCCCATGCAACCAGTGAATAGCAGGACAGATCCCTGGATTTCATTATTAGCAGCATAATAGTCTTTAAAAGTTTGTGTCTGGCTATGTGCAAGTAAGTTAATCGAGTTTGTGGTGGGCGTATTGCCAGGTATCAGGCTGAGTATTCTGTGCAGGCCTGATTTGTTAATAAAACTCAGTATATTTTGATGTGGACGTAACCCCCCTGCCTGCAAGGTGGCATCCAGAAGCCTGTTAATAATGGCGGGTTTTTTATGTTGGGCTGCAGTGAGCTGACGTGCTTTATCCATTAAGTCCATAAAGGGGACTTTTGAGGGGCAAATGGTTTCGCAGGCGCGACAACCCAGGCAGTGATTCAGGTGAGCAAGTGCTTTATCATCAGCTTTTAATTTATTGTTGGCCAATGCCTGAATAATAGAAATACGTCCTCTGGGCGACTCGGCTTCAGTTTGGTAGATGTTATAGGTGGGGCAATGAGGGGTACACATCCCGCACATGACACATAAATCGGTATCAATAAAGTCATTTGGCGATAGTCTGGAGCTGGGTGTCTTCAAAGTCGGTGTTAAAGGTATTATCTAAGAATCAGGCATCTTAATGAAAACCCTAGGAACTAAGCAATGTCATTTTATAAATATCATGTGTTTTTCTGTACTAACAGGCGAGAACCGGGTGAATCCTGCTGTGAGGACTGTTCTGCGAGCAAGTTAAGAGCTTATGCCAAGCAGAGGGTAAAACAGCTGGGTTCGGCTATTGAAGGCAATGTGAGGATCAATACAGCGGGTTGTCTGAATCGTTGTACAGAAGGGCCTGTAATCGTGATTTACCCCGAGGATACCTGGTATACCTATGTGGATGAGCAGGATATTGATGAAATCATTGAAAAACACCTGATGAAAGGCGAGCTGGTGGAGCGTTTGCGACTTAAATAAATTATTTTTTAAATTAGGCTTGAATATTAGTAAACTCTAATTTAGAATATGACTATATTTTGATTTAAGCAGTTTGTATTTTTTTCATGTAAAACTCCTCCATCCTCCTTTGGTGGTATATTTTAGGCGCTGTATCCCCTACAGCGCCTTTTTTTTGTCTTAAAAAAATGCGTTTAATACTTGTATCAAGGGGGGTAGTTCTGTAATATTCTCCGCCTTTCGTTTATAGCGATATCCATCAGGACAAAGTAACATGAAAACATTCAGTGCCAAGCCAGAGACGGTCAAGCGTGACTGGTACATAGTAGATGCAGACGGTAAAACACTAGGTCGTCTGGCAACTGAAATTGCTCGTCGCTTACGTGGCAAGCATAAGGCTGAGTACACGCCACACGTAGATACAGGTGACTATATTGTTGTAGTTAACGCTGAAAAAGTGCGTGTCACAGGTAATAAAGCCAAAGATAAAATGTATCACAACCATACTGGTTTCATCGGTGGTCTTAAAAGTATTTCTTTTGAGAAGCTTATTGCCAAGAAACCGGAACAGGTTATTGAGCGTGCGGTAAAAGGCATGCTTCCCAAGAACCCATTGGGTCGTGCAATGTTCCGTAAGCTTAAGGTCTATGCAGGTCCAAATCATCAGCACACAGCTCAACAGCCTCAAGTGCTGGAATTAAACAGGTAATTACCCATGGCAGAAACCCAATATTACGCAACCGGACGTCGTAAAACTTCAAGTGCACGTGTTTTCATGCGCTCAGGTAACGGCCAGATCAATGTTAATGGTCGCTCATTAGAAGAATTCTTCGGTCGTAAAACCGCTCATATGGTTGTTAAGCAGCCCCTGGACGTGGTTGATATGAACGGTAAGTTCGATTTCCATATCACTGTTAAAGGTGGTGGTGGTACAGGTCAGTCAGGTGCTATCCGTCACGGTATTACCCGTGCATTGATTGCATATGATGAGAGCTTGCGTAGCCCATTGCGTAAAGCAGGCTTCGTAACACGTGATTCACGTGAGGTAGAACGTAAGAAAGTGGGTCTGCGTAAAGCACGTAGAGCAACCCAGTTCTCGAAACGTTAATCTATCGGTTCCCGTTATTGGGGAATCGTCTAGCGGCAGGACTGCGGACTCTGACTCCGCCAACCAAGGTTCGAATCCTTGTTCCCCAGCCAATATAAAAAGACCCGCAAGGGTCTTTTTTTATTGGCGTCTGGGAACAGGATGAGAATCGCGCTTAGGTTCGATAAAATTGCCAGGAGCCATTTTGAACGGCCGCCAGGCCGGCCCGAAGAGCGGAGTGCATGGGGACGATGTGCAGGGATGCGCAAGTGTCGCGGTAGGCAGGAAGCCAGGAGCGACTGCGCAGAGTAATCCTTGTTCCCCAGCCAATATAAAAAGCCCCATCTTATTGCATGTTTTTAATTTTCAGGTCTTTATTTTATTACCTTATTGGTCATAACTCATTGTATTTCATCTGAAATAATATTTAGTTGCCTCCTACTCTAGATGAAACGAAGATAAGTAATAGCTTAACTGACTACAGAGTCATTAACTGCGTAAATTGTGATCAGAAGAAGTCTTTTCCTGCTGATATATTTATAAGTTGTTGATTTTATAGAGATAACATAATGGTTTATGGCTGAGTCTTTGCGCCTGATGATGGGCCGGGAGCTAGTATTAGCTTCGATGTGATTAATAATTGCTCCTGGTCGGATTTAAATAGCCAGGGAATTCCTTCAGGGCTTGAAACCAGTACATAATTTTGAAATTTTCATTCAAAAAATAATTTTAAAACTAAAAAATTCTTAATTAAAAAAACAAAGTTAATTTCAAATTAAAAATTAAATAATTTTTTGTAAGAATCATTTTTTTCATGGTTGTATTAAAAAAATTTCTGGCATTTTTCCCTATTTATACAGTGAATTACTGGATATTGTTCATTTTTTGATCTAAAAGCTGGGGTAGGTTAAACATTTTGAAACAAAGTGGTTGACTTACATTTTCAATTGTTTATAAATAGGACTGATTTTTTTGTATGACCACACAAAAAATCATAGCTATGATAAAAAAACTTAACAAACACAAACAACAATGCAGGAGTCTTGCATAATGAAAAAACAAATCTTAGCAATTGCTATTGCGGCTGGTTT
>JAPHQX010000009.1 GCA_026196035.1 Gammaproteobacteria bacterium | reverse complement strand
TAAGCCGTATTTACACAGTGCAAAACGAGCGCTACGAAAAGCAGCTAACAACAAAAAATAATGAACTCGAACAAAAAATAAATGAGCTTGATGTTGCACTGGAGCAGGCCCAGCAGGCTAGCAAGGTCAAGAGCCTGTTTCTGGCGAGCGTGAGTCATGAAATTCGCACCCCAATGAATGGAGTGCTGGGGATGGTGCAGGTTTTACGTGGCACGGATCTTGATGAAGAACAGAAACATTATATCGACACACTCGACAGTTCCGGTAAAAGCCTGATGTTACTGATTGATGATCTCCTTGACCTGTCTAAAATTGAGTCAGGAAAACTGGAACTGGATATAGCGCCTTTTAAGGTTTTTAGCTGGATAACAGATATACAGAATATATCTGAACCATTATTTGAAAATAAAAAAGTTGTTTTTATTACTGAGCTTGGTAATGAGCTTCCCATTTATTTAGAAGGTGATGCCACGCGATTGCTTCAGATAACAGTTAATCTTATTAGTAATGCTGTTAAAGCTACTGAAGATGGAGAAGTAAAACTAATCGTAGGTGGCCAGCGGGTTTCAGAAAATCAGTTTAACCTGCAAATTTCTGTTATAGATACGGGGCAGGGTATAGCCGATGACAAACTGGAACTTATTTTTGAGGCTTTTCATCAGCTTGAACCAGACAGGGTTTCAAATAAAGGTGTAGGTCTGGGGCTTGCGATTTGCAAACGATTGAGTGACCTTATGAACGGCATTTTACTGGTTACTTCCAGCCTGGGTCGAGGCAGTTGCTTTAGTCTTGATGTAACGTTGCCTGTGCCTGAAGAAGTTTTAAATTTAGAAGATGCTGAGGGAATATCTGAAAACAGTCGCAGGCTTTCTATATTGCTGGTTGACGATGATGCAATTAATCGTCTTGCAGCACGTACTTTACTGGAGCAGGCAGGTCAGATGGTCATAGAGGCAGAAAATGGTAAGGTCGCTATTGAAAAAATAAAAACTCAGGCTTTCGATGTAATACTAATGGATATTCATATGCCTGTAATGGACGGGATTTTGGCGACAAAAATCATTCGACAGGACGAAAACAATCAGATGCCGATCATAGGTCTGACAGCAAGCGTAATGAGTGATGAAAAAGGAGGCTATCTAAAGGCGGGAATGAATGCTGTTGTTGAGAAGCCTGTACGTATAGAAAGTCTGATGAAAACTATTCGGAATAATCTGTAAGTAAGATATGCTCAGAACACGACATGTTCTAATATAAATCTACAGACTTAAATTTTTCCTTCATATAAGCGATAATCCCTGCCGCTAATAGTATTAGAAATTTAGAACAGGGGATTTATGAACAAAAGTGTTATCACCAACGGCATCGCGATTATTATTGTAGCGGCGGGCTATTTTCTACAACAGACTATAATTTTAAGCGTGGGTCTGTTTGCCCTTTCGGGTGCCTTAACCAACTGGCTGGCGGTGTATATGTTGTTTGAGCGAGTGCCGGGTTTATATGGCTCGGGTGTGATTCCTGCTCGTTTCGAAGATTTCAAGCTGGGCATACAGAACCTGATGATGACTCAGTTCTTTACCGCCGATAATATTGACCGTTTTCTTCAGGGTTCGGATGATGCTCATGATCTTCATCTGGCGCCGGTGATTGAAAAAGTGGATCTGTCTCCGTCATTTGATTCACTGGTGCAGGTGATTATGCAATCGTCCTTTGGTGGCATGCTGGGTATGTTTGGTGGTCAGGATGCGCTGATGCCATTGAAAGAACCGTTTATTCTGAATATGAAAAAATCACTAATCGAAATAACCTATGACCAGAATTTCCAGCAGCTATTGCGCGACGAGCTGGAGCAGCCGGATGTTATGTCCGAGATACAGCATAAAATAGAAGACATAGTTAAGAAAAGGCTGGATGAGTTAACGCCGCAGCTGGTGAAAGAAATTATTCAGGAGATGATCAAAAAACACCTTGGCTGGCTGGTTGTCTGGGGGGGTGTTTTTGGCGGCCTGATTGGCCTGGTTTCTGGAATTCTGCTTGTTGGCTGATTGAGTTAAATCTGCCATTTATCAATAAACTCCCCGTTCACTGTCGTCCATAGTTGAGGATCATTATTTTCCTGTTATGATGAGCATTAACAGGATGCTGTGGAATTTTTTCAGGGTCTCGGACGAAGGCCTGCCGAATGTGTTATTTCAGATTTTAACAGGGGAATTCTTATGAAATATTATGTATCTCTATTGTTTGTTCTGTTGTTCAGCGTGATGAGTTCTGCGCATGCCTTTAATGGTTATTCTGTGCCTGGACGGTCAATCGAAAATCCTGCTCAGACTATTCATAATGCGCTACAGAAGTTACAGAAATTTGGTACTAATCGTAGTAATACTAACCCTGAGCTTTTGCGTAATTTTATTGAAAATAAAATTATTCCGCATTTTGCATTCGATCAGATGACTTACTGGATAGCGGGCCCTTATGCTCGTCGTATGAACGCTGAAAAAATGACAGAGCTGGAAGGCAAGGTTAAACAGGCATTTCTCGATAGCCTTGGCAAACATCTGGCTGATTACGATGCCAGTGCGACTAGAGTGACGATTAAACCGGTTCGTTATCGTGGTCGTGACAAGGCTAATGTCACTGCCTTTATTCATAGCAATAAACCCTACGCAGACCGACTGGATTTTCGTATGAAGGTGCAGGGCAGTGACTGGAAAATTATTGATGTAAAAGCTAATGGTAACAGCGCGGCACTGTATTACCGTAAACATTTTCTGTCGACTCTGCGACAGTATTAATGAGAAGGGCTAATAATTATATTCTGTTTCGGGATCAAGCCGAGTAGTTTCAAGTTTAACGCCCAGCGGTCCCCGGGGTACCAGTATATTTAGCAGCTGTTCGTTTCGAAGGATATTTAAGTTAACATACTCACCGGCCACGCCCTGGCCGGTTAATTCACGTAATTCCCGCCAGCTAAGAATTTTTTCGGTGGCATATTTCAGAATAATATCTCCGTTTTGGACACCCAGTTGATCTGCGGGAGAATTTTGCATAACGCTGCTGACGACAACACGATTATTCTGTTCTGTCTGATACAGGAATCGATCATAGGCATCAGTACCAATTGCATTTTGCAGTGATGGGGCCTGTTGCATTAGTTCGCGTCTTTGTTTGTAATAGCGAGATGAATTCAGGTAGCCCTCTCGCTTTGCCTGGTCATGCAGGGTTAACAGTTGATATTCATGCTGGCTCTGGCGATTTAAAATTTCATCAGCCATGCTTTCTGTTATGCCAATTTTTATTAGCGCCTGTTTTATCTGTGTCTCTGTGAGACGAGTGTGTTGTGGCGATTTTTCTGAATCAGCGGATTCATTCTGCTGTTGGGCTTCCAGTTCCTGTTCCAGCTTTGTGATCTGTTGACGTAAGGAATTAATTTCAGTCTCATGCTCATCCGTGATTTGTGACTCTGCAATGCCAGTGAAAGGGCTGGATATTTCATCGCTAATAAGCTGCTGGCTGGTGACAGCTTCAGTTTCAGGACTGGCAGGTGTATATAAACCTCGCGTGATAAAGCCGATAATAATACCTGTGCCGAGTACAATGCTGAATATGATAAATTTCAATCGGGTTAAACCTTCTATTTGTTATAAGTTCCACATGTCTCTTTGTTGTGCCATTTTACGTATATGTTTTGTTATTTTTTTGAATCCCCTGATATTAGGATGAATTTCATCGAACCATAGATTTATATCCGGGCGGCCATTTTTTAATAATAGCTTGCGGGTGTCGACCACCATAAAGTTCTTAAAAGAGGCTTCAAGTTTAACGACTCTTCTATAAAAAGCATCGAGCATTTCCACAAGAATTTCATATTGCTCATCTTCATCCTGGATGCCCTGGTGTTTAAGGTGTTTCTTAACCCAGCCTTTGTTGAAGTCTATGTTCCCTATATGAGTTCCCACTTCTCTGGGTGTCAGGTAACTATAGACATGAGTTATTACCGGTGTGTTTTCATTTAATGATGATGTATCTCTCATTTTAAGAAATCGTGAATAGCCGTTTACCACACCAGCCATGGCGTTATAAAAATTATCAGCGATCAGTTCTTTGCCCAGTAAGTTTGGGAAATCACGTTTATTCTTAATATAACCATGGCTTATGATTTCCGGGCCAACAATATCATTACCTGCGGCACTTAAAAATATCAGGTCAAAAGTATCCCCCCACTGTGATGTGCTAAGCAATCTTTTTAAGCGTTTCATTTGACGCCCGTGAGACATAAAGATTTCTTTCGCTTCATCACCGGGTTCTGCAATGTTTAGCAGTAAATAGTCATCAGGCTTAAATCGATCTATTTGATCGCCTATGTTGGTGACATTTGGAAATGGGTGAGATACCCATGAATCACCTTCAATGAGTATTTTCTTTGAATAAAATCCTTCATTTAATTCCGTAGTAAAATCACTGATATTGCTTACTGTAGTCATTTTTATATCCTTATAGTGTGTTGTTTGGGGGTTTATTGTTTAAATAGGCTGTATTATTCAAGATACAAATGGTTACACTGCTTTGTCAATTGAAAATTTTATTTCAACTATTTAGAATTCCAGCTGTCGTAGTATACATTTTAAGCGTTTCACTGGGCTTTTATTAATAAGTTATCTTAACCGGGAATATTAATCATGTTGTTTAGACTGTTTTCATCTTTTTTGTTGGTGCTCGTACTAGCTGCCTGTAGTGAGCCACCTTATAAGAATATCAATAATAAAGAGTTAAGTATCATGATTGAGCAGGGTGTGTCTGTTTATGACGTACGCCGTGCGGATGAATGGCGTGAAACAGGCGTGATTGATGGCAGTAAACTGCTGACCTTTGTCGGTTCCGATTCCAGAATGAGGCCTGATTTTATGCCTCGATTTACCGAGGCTGTGAGTAAGAATGAACCGGTTATTCTGATTTGCCGTACCGGTAATCGAACCAGTAAACTGGCAAAGTATCTGGTTGAACAACTGGGCTATTCTCAGGTCTATAATGTGCGTAATGGCATTGTTCAATGGATTAGAGAGGGTAATGCCGTCATTCAGGTCCTGCCTTAAGCAGTATGATTAAACCCAGAGATATACTATGACTTACACCCCGGATTCAGCTCAACAAACATCAACTGAGCATAAGCCTCGCCCACTGATTGATATGTTATTCAGTATCATTGTGCCTTCCATTGTGCTGATGAAGTTTAGTGGCGATGACGATCTTGGCTCAGTTAATGCCTTACTGGTGGCATTGTCTTTTCCCTTAGGCTGGGGGCTGTTTGAATTAGCTAAATACCGAAAATTCAATTTTATTGCTCTGCTGGGTATTGTCAGTGTATTACTTACCGGGGGTATTGGTCTTCTGCAACTGGATACACAATGGCTGGCGGTTAAGGAAGCTGCGATTCCCGCAGTGATTGGCATTGCAGTGCTTATTTCTACCCAGACCCGCTATCCGCTGATTAAAACCCTGATCTATAACCCGAAGATTATGCGTGTCGATAAAATTAGAGAGAAACTCGATGAACATGATAATGCAGAGTTATTTGAGGCGCGGTTGTTAAAGGCTACTTACTGGCTGGGCAGTACTTTTTTCTTTTCGGCTGTGATGAACTATGTTCTCGCCAAATGGATTGTCACCAGTCCAACGGGTAGTGTCGAGTTTAATGAGCAGCTTGGGCAGATGACCTTGTTAAGTTATCCGATGATTGCGATTCCTTCAATGGCCATGATGCTGGCTATTTTTTATTATTTGTGGCGCAGTATTCATAGTATGACCGGACTTGCTCTGGAGGAGATACTGCATATAAATGAAAAATAGATCAAATAATATTTTTTGTAGAGATGTAAAAAGTTAATGGAGAGACTTTAAGATTATCTCTCCATTTTATTTAACTTTTCCTGGCTTGATTTTTCACTAATACTGATCACTGAGATAGCGGATCAGGTCACTACTGGTAACAATGCCCTCTAGATCACCACTGTTATTAGTGACGGGGATAGCATGAAAATTATTCTCGGCAAGAAGATTCGCTGCCTGGCGTATGGTGTCTTTTGTATCCAGAACCGTTAGATCCCTGTTCATAATATCCCTGATCTCAAACTGCTGATCAATAATAGAATCGATAGTCCGGTCATCAGCACCATTGATCACTACATTCAGTTTCATCATGTCGGTAAAGCTTATCATGCCGATCAGTTTCTGTCCGGAGAGTACTGGAATGTGATGAATATTACTGTCTACCATTTTGTGGCGAACCTCACTCAAGGACTGGCCCTGCTGAACTGAAATAATATTATTGGACATAACGTGGCTGACGAGTTCATTTTTCTTCATGCAATAGAGTCTCTTTGTTAAGTTTATTAGTGGGCTAAACGATTCAATCTACTCTCTTACTGCTTGCTTCGGGTTGATGTGGATCATGATATTTTCTGCAGGATTATCAGTGTTTCTTATCGGCTTATCGCCGATAAGATGAGGTTATAACAAAGATGCAGGTAGCAGATAAAAAGTATTAAAAAGGGGTAGGGGTTTATAAGCTAATTTCTTTGTGCCTTTAAGGAATGTCTGTTAACAGGCTTGATTAAAACTATTTTTTAAGCAGACTTTCCTGGAATATGGCCTTATGAACGTCGCCAATACTGATAATGCCTACAAGCTGATTATTATCATCTGTTACCGGGATTCGACGAATTTTTTTAACGCACATCATTGAAGCCGCTTTTAGTAGAGGCATGTCAGGTGTTACTGAAGCGACAGCCTGTGTCATTAAGTCACTGGCCTTTTTATCAAGTACATTTTTATAATCATTTTCCATAGATTCGAAGTCGGTTTTCGTGCCTTCGAGCATGATATCCTCAACAGCGGGGAACATGGCGCGTAAAATATCTTTCTCAGAAAGTACGCCGACCAGTTTGTTATTGTCATCAACTACGGGTACACCTGATATTTTGTTGAAGCACATCATTGATGCTATGTCTTTTATGGGTGTATCAGTTTCAGCCGTTTTAACTGATGAATTCATTATGTCTTTTACAATCATGTTATATACTCCGGGCAGCCTGGTGAAAAAGTACAAAAATAGTGCAAAGCCGTATATATGTTATATCCAATATCCCTGAATAGAGTCCAGCAAAGAATTTTAATAGATGACGTGTTTTTACTTATAACAGATAAAATGTATCATGATTAGTTGATGGTTAAGGGTAAATATAAGTTTTATGACAAAGATTATGGTTCATAAAATCAATAGTTTACAGCTGGCATGATTCATGCTTTATATGTTAAATCATTGATATCATCAAAATTAGGTAAATAATTAATTATGTCTGCAGGTTCAAAAAAAGTCATTATTGCCGCACTTATTGGTAATGCGCTGATTGCTATCACAAAATTTATTGCCGCTACGATCACAGGCAGTTCTGCTATGTTGTCGGAGGGTATTCATTCTCTGGTGGATACCGGTAATCAGGTATTGTTGCTGCATGGTATTAAACAGTCGAAAAAACCGGCGGATGAACATTTTCCATTTGGTCATGGTAAGGAAATTTATTTCTGGAGTTTTATCGTTGCCATACTGATTTTTGCACTGGGTGGCGGTATTTCTATTTATGAAGGTATACAGCATTTAATGCATCCATCGCCGATGACTAATCCGATGATTAATTATATTGTGTTAGGTCTGGCGATGGTGTTTGAAGGTGCAGCCTGGCTTTTTGCCCTGAGTGAATTTAGTCGTGCCAAAGGTAAGTGGGGTTATATCGAAGCCGTACAGCGAGCAAAAGATCCTTCGATTTTTGTTGTACTATTTGAAGACTCAGCAGCCATGCTTGGCCTGATGGTGGCCTTTGCCGGTATTGCATTAGCTCAATATACGGGTTTTCTTTATTTTGATGGTATTGCGTCAATCATTATTGGACTTATTTTAATTGGTACTGCTATCTGGCTAGCTTATGAAACCAAAGGCCTGTTGATTGGTGAAAGTGCTAATCAATATGTGGTCAAAGGTATTCGTGAAATTTTACAGGTCAGCCCGGTGATTGATCATGTGAATGAAGTGCTAACCATGCACATGGGGCCTGATTATGTTCTGGTTAATCTGAGTGTGGATTTTAAAAATAATATTAGTGCACACGAGGTTGAGAATATTATTGAGACATTTGATAAAGATATCAAACAGCAATATCCACAGGTTAAACGTATCTTTATTGAAGCTGAAAAACGTAACTAAAATCCCAGGAAAATAAAAAGAGTCATAATCGAAAACTGTCTTTTGAGAGACTGGTTAGTCCCCCGATGTACGGCGCATAAAATTATCAATTCGGTAGTCGATAAGCAGCCTTATGATTATCGATGCGCTGCTAATATCAATTTTAAATGTTACTGAGTTATCGCAGTAAATAAAATATCCCCATGGCCTTTAAATAATCAAAATCAATACTTAGACCAGAAATAAGTGATTGATTTTGCTATCCAGTTGGCTTCTATGATTTTTGTGCTTCGTTTGGGTGAGACGTTTCTGTTATTTTTTAGTTTATTGTGTGCTGATGTCGGTAAGTATTTTGTATATTGGCTATACTTTTCAGACCCCTGAATATCCTGAGAGAAATAATATGTTACACATTTTTAGAAAGTTAAGCCTGATTGAAGGTGGCTCCCTAATTATTCTGTTACTGATTGCCATGCCGGCTAAATATCAGTTCGGTTATTTTGATATCGTCTGGCTCGTCGGTATGATTCATGGTGTGCTCTGGCTGGCTTATGTGACACTCTCTCTTACGGTAAGTCATAAGCAGGGCTGGTCAGTTGTTTTCTGGATAATGGTGCTTATGGCTTCGGTTATTCCTTTTGCCTGTTTGTTTCTCGATAGCAAGCTTAAGCCAGAGCAGGTAGAGCTTTTAGTTAGCGAGCGTTAAGCACTATCAGGCATATTATAAATTGTGCAGTAGAGTCAGTTGACCGATGAATGAATTTGCACTGTTTTATATTATTCTTTATTTGATTGCTACACCCCTGGCTGCTGCTATCTGGCCGAGGCGTCAGCTTGTTTTATGGGTGTGGGCAATACCGGCAATACTGGTCTATCCCATATTGTGGCAATCCCCTGGTATTGTGTCTGTCATCATTGGCATGGTTACTTTGATAATATTTTTGCGTGCACTGGATGCTAATGCATCGTTTACTGAAAACGGGGCGGTGCGTTATGCACTCTACTGTCATTATTTATTGCCGCATAGTTCGGAATGCAGAATTCCTGAGCCAGTTAAAAAAAGACTGATACGTTTTATACGGGGTTGTCTTTTTATATTACTGGCCATCGGTTTGTTAGCCCTGGGTAAACAGATTGAGTTGTGGCGTAGTTATCCTTATCTTGATGATCTGATGATGATCTTTGAGCTTTCATCTGGTTTTGTTGGCATGGTTGAAATTATTACAGTCATCTGCATGAGTCTGGGTCTTCAATTTTTTATAGTCGACAGTTTCGCAGCTAATTTTGCGCTGCCACCATCATTGCGTGCCTTCTGGACGAAATGGTGGAATCGACCGACATCCGGCGTATTAACACGAGGGATTTTTATGCCTTCAGGTGGCCAACGTAATCGTATCAGGGGTTTACTGTTGGTGTTTTTTGCCTGTGGGCTAATGCATGCGGCACCACTGGTTCTTGCAGGCGAACAGAAAATGCTCTGGTTTATCCTGGCACTCGGGGCTCTGGGATTTTTTATGATTCATGCACTGGCACTGAGTCTGGAGCAGTTTTTTCCACGTAAGTTACGTAAGGGATTATTTGCCCGAATTTATTTTTATCTGGTGATGTTGATTTCATTACCGCTTTACCCCGCACCAGGCCTGATTGCTTTCGGCGCACACAACCGCCCGCCAGAAACGGCAAGTGTGTTGAAATTAGTTAACTATTTTAACCAGAGTGCAGGTTCGTATAATTAAGCAGTTACTGATCTGTTGGTGCTGTCCAGAAACAGTGGCTGCTAGTCAGTAGTGCTGTGGCAATAGAGAGCTCAATCACTGCCATTGTTAACAGCATGGCATAATTGCCATGTATCCATTGTGATAAAAAAAGTCCCAGCACAATCATTGAAAATAGAAAGATTAAAAACGGCATTCGATAAAATTGCCAAATTTTAGGTTGCTCTAATGTGTTGATGCGTTTCAGGTTTTTAATGCACAGATTTCTGAACAGGTATTTTGATTTTATAGCGCCTGCTGCGAATCCAATGGCTACTGCCAGCCATGTCCATGTCAGGTTGTCATTTATTTTGTGGGCCTCAACAAACAGTATGCTGCTCTTAATGTAGAGCACCACAAAACCACTATACCAGACCAGTGCGGCGAGTATTTTGAGGGTGCGGGGCTGAGCATCAAATAGCATGTTATTAGCCATGCAGTGATCTAAGCATAATGAGGCAAATAATAACAAGGATGAAGGTCAATTTTTTCTTTCATTTAAAGATTAACTGGAGATGTTTATAATGCACCTAATTTACCGATATAAAGATAGTTATACCGCTTATGAAAACAGATGATTTACGCCAGCAACTGATGGCTCAGGGCTTGAACCATAGTCAACTGGATAGCAACCCGTACAGGCAGTTTGAAGCCTGGTATGCCCAGACCATTGAAACAGGGGTTTATGAGCCAGGCGCCATGTCACTGGCTACCGTGGATGAGGAGGGTCAGCCCTGGCAGCGTACCGTACTGCTGAAACTGTTTGATGAGCAGGGCTTTGTTTTTTTTACCAATTATGAAAGCCGTAAGGCGAAACAGATGGACGCTAATCCGAAGGTGAGCCTGCTATTTCCCTGGCATGCCATGGGACGTCAGTTGAAAATGACCGGCGAAGTTGAAAAAATCAGCACCGCGGAGTCATTGAAATATTTTACAACACGACCACGTGGCAGTCAGCTGGGTGCCTGGGCATCTAATCAGAGTCAGATTATAAGCTCACGCTCAATACTGGTGTCGATGTTCGATAGTATGAAACAGAAATATGATAATCAGGAAGTGCCTCTACCGCCTTTCTGGGGTGGTTATAGAGTGAAACCAGAAACCTTTGAATTCTGGCAGGCTCGAGATAGTCGACTGCATGATCGTTTTATTTATCGGAAGAATGAAGCGGGTGAATGGTTTAGTGAGCGAATGGCACCTTAATTATTAACGTCATATTTTGAAGCTGTTTCTATAATCCAAAAACATAACTAAAGTCACAGGTGAAACCAAAGGCATCATAGTCATAATTGCCTTTGCTATGGCTGGTAAGTTCCCCTGATAAACGAACCATGAGATTTTCAAAACGATAATCCACAAATAAAGATATGGCCAGGGCTAAACCATTTACATCAATCTCTAATCGCTGCTGTGTTGTTTCAGTGAAGATGATATCACCTGTAGCTTTCAAATAGCCGATACCTAATCCAAGACCGGTTATGAGTAACTGATCAGTATTTTTATCGATGAATGATTCAGCGAAGGAATAAAATAGGGTGGGCGTTACAAAAGCATAATAACCTTTTACTGAAGTGCCGAGATCTACAAGCCGGTTGTCGACGTATTGCTGGTTTAATGTAAAACCGGAAAAGCTGTATTCCATTAAGCCACCCCAGTTAGAATCTTCAAGATAGTTTAGTGGGCTGCCAAGTTTGAAAATGGGTGAGTATGAAAAATCTTCTGATAATGTTCCATTAGGATTTGTGCTGTCTTTATTGTAAACGTCAAAGTCAATGGAATTAATTTTAACACCTGCTGTAGCCCGGTATGATGAGAATAAATTATCCGTTGTTGTTTCGCTCCATGATGTTCCGGACAGAGTTGATATTGTCAGAAGTAGAATTAATGCATGCTTTGAATACATTGTCATTGACCTGTTTTGTCAGGCCTGCATATCAGGTTATTTAAAAAAAACTGAGCTTATATTAATTTATTATTCTCCATCGAGAAGTTGAAGAATTGATATGTATCAAACAGAGACTATGCTTTATTAAAATCCAAATCCAAGATTAATGCCATATAAATAATAATACTCATTTCGTTCATGAATAAGACCCTGGCTTTCTTTAAGGTCAATATTCATTGCGCCCCAGCTAAAACCTAAATGGGCTGATTCACCCAGCGCGAATTGTAGGCCGAGAGTGGCTTTTGCAATACGGCCCATTTCATCATGTTCTGTGGTACCGGCGAGGAAGTTCATATTGAAGTAATGGGGGTTTTTGTTATTGCTAAAACGCCATCTCAGTACAGGGCCAATAAACCAGTAATGCCCTCGTAAACGCTGGTTTATTAGCTGAGGTAAGAAAACATCCGCATGCCCCAGTTCAATGCTGATGCCTGCATCGGTGGCGCCATCACGAAATCCGGTCATGTAATTAATGCCTTTGAAATCCGCAGATTCATCAGCATTGCTGGAAATATGACTTGAAGTCAATGTGAATTGTGACCAGTAACCACAAGGTCTGAAGCCTGTGGCAACATCATAAAAGTATTTGAACACATACAGCGTCCAGGCAATAATTAGTACTGTGCCAACTATAACAAACACAATGGCTGCACCATCACCATTGCCACCTGATGAGTTATTTAATAAATCATGGCTGACATCAAGCATGACATCTATTGATTCTTCACCTGTCGAATTGCTGATGTTGTTACAGTCATCTAGTTTTTGTCTCTGAGTCTGGTTGCTGTGTACATTGTCTGGCAGTGCATTATTTGATGCGAGCTGAAGTGTGCTCTGGCTGTATCCCTGTGAACGTAGTTGTTTAGCCAGTTGCGGGTATTGTTCTGCAGATACGTGGAGGACTTTAGCACTGGGGTACTGCTCATAAATCGCCTGTTCATCCAGGCTTTGAATATGGTCTTGCTGATCAAATCCAGCGTAGCTCAGATCAGATAAGGCCAGAAAAATACACAGGCAATAGGTCGAGATTTTTTTTGTCATGATCTGGATTGTAGCGAATACAGACAGACTTTGTCTCGAGATTAATCATCTCAATTTATATGAACGGTGACTATCCGTTGCTGGCTACTGAATTTGATTTATTTAATATATTGTTTAATTAAACAGGAATATAGTAATAGCATTGCTGCTGAAGTGTTCATATCTGGTGATATTATGCATGATGGAGAAAAATTAAATAGTATTACTCATTTAATTGGCGCAGTGGCCGCGCTTGCCGGTTGCGTAGTGCTAGTAGTATTTGCTTCAATGCAGGGCGATCCGTGGAAAATTGTCAGTTTCAGTGTTTATGGTACTACCTTGTTTCTGCTCTACCTGTTTTCGACGCTCTATCATGGCCTGGAGGGTAATGCGAAAAAGGTTTTTCGTCGTCTGGATCACCTGGCCATTTACCTGTTGATTGCAGGCACCTACACACCTTTTACACTGGTAACACTCAATGGTAACTGGGGATGGTCAATTTTTGGCACCGTGTGGGGTCTGGCATTAACTGGCATGATCATTGAATTTATTCCACAAAAGAAAAGAATTGTACCGGTGATAATTTATCTGCTTATGGGCTGGATATGCCTGGTCGCGCTCAAGCCTTTATTAGCTGCATTGCCGATGACAGGTTTCTGGTGGTTACTGACGGGAGGTCTTTTTTATACTGTGGGTATAGTTTTTTATGTTTTTGATAAAAAAGTAAATCACTTTCACGGTGTATGGCATCTGTTTGTTCTGGCAGGCAGTGCTTGTCATTACTTTACCGTATTGTTATATGTGCTTTAAATAGTGCCAGGTCAGTGAGCTGCTATTCTGATGTTTATTGACTAGGCGTTTTTAACACGGATTTTACTACCATCTATTTCTTTACCATTAAGGTTTTTCATTGCTGCCTTGGCATCGCCTGGTTTGGGTAGCTCGACAAAACCAAAGCCTTTTGAAGTACCTGTCGTTTTATCTATCACCAGTGTGCAGGACTGAACAGCACCGTATTCCTCAAACATCTTGCGGATCTCTGCTTCTGTGGTGCTGCGGGCAAGATTACGTATCATTAGTTTCATGGAATCACCATTTATTATGAAGTATGGATATTATACCTCTGTGGCCATTGCAGGATGGGATTTTAATTTTACTATTTGATAACCTGTATCGTTTCCTGAGCAAGATCTGGCTCGCCGCAATGACGCAAAATAAATTCACGACTTTTATCACGTAGTTCAAGCGCCACATGCCAGCTGTCCTTGTCTACGATGATCGCCGGATCAATGGCTTCACCAATATCAATATGGATCGAGCCATGATGTGGAAACCATGAATCTGAGCGTAAAATGGATCGTGTGCCTCGTATCGCTACAGGCAGGACGGGGACCTGTGCTTCTACCGCCACAGTAAATGCGCCAAGATGAAACGGTCTTAGCCCAGGGATTCGAGTGAAGGTTCCTTCTGCAAAAAATATTAATGTATTTCCCTGTTTGAGTAAACTGGCCAGCCGTTGAGTGTCTTCAAGACTTTTGTGTGTCTCAAAGCGATCAACAAATTCTGTATGAATTTTCTTCAGTGGAATGCGATTAAAAAAATATCTGGCCAGTTCTTTTTTGGCAATAAAACGCATGTGTCCTGGCAGTGTTGCCAGCAGTGCATAGCTATCAAGGTAACTGCCATGGTTAGACACCAGTACATAGATCTGCCCCTCAGGTGGAATATTTTTCATGCCATTAACGGTTACTTTTGTTGCCGTCACCTTTGCTAATAATCCTGCACAAAAACGTGCAATAGACCAGCGTAATGAAAAGCCGGGTAATAACATGGTGGCCAGCCAGACGATGCAGGCAAGTAGAAAGTATATGCTCCAGCAATAGGAAGCATACAGCAGGGTTTTATTATAGCGCCAGGTACGGCGTAACTGAGGCAGAATCCCAGCAAAAGTAATGCGTGCTATTTGCCAGAAAACACCTGCCTGAGGTTTTCCAATTTTACCTTTCTCAAATAGCTCGCGACTGGCTGCGCGACGAATTTTTCCGCTGGATGTTTTTAAAACAGAACCAGGCGGTGCCAGCACAATTTCGTCAGGTGGTGAGCCTGTGAGATCTGTTGCCAGGGTGTTAATTTCAGTACGCAACTTTTCCAGTTGATGTTTATCTTTGCTGCGGGTTTCTGCCATGATTATTAATCGTTCAGTTTCACTGTGCCTGTCCTCGCTACCAAACACAGCGACCCGGCCAGTGCGAATACCTGAAACATTACCGATGACTTCTTCCAGTTCATGAGGATAAATATTACGCCCGGCCCTGATGATAATATCTTTGATACGCCCGGTTAAAAATAACTCACCGTTTGCGATATAAGCCAGATCACCTGTATCCAGCCATTCTTCATTGAACAGGTTCTGTGTTTTTTCTGCATCACGATAATAGCCACTGGTGGACGATGGGCCTTTAAATTCCAGGCGGCCTTCATGACGTTCAGGTAGTTCATGACCTGCCGGGTCGATGACTCTGATTTGGTGATGGTTCAGGGGTGGACCGCTGGAGACAAATTTTAAAGCATGTTGATCCTCTGGGCCTGAGTGCCGGGCAATACCTGTACGCATAAAGCTATTGCGTTCAATGCTGTCGATAACCGGTCCGCGTTGTAAAGGTGGAAACGCCAGGCCTACGGTGGATTCTGCCAGGCCATACACGGGCATCATGGCGTTTTTATCAAATCCACAGGATGCGAAGCGTTGACTGAAGTTACTTAAAGTTTCTGCACTCACAGGTTCTGCACCATTGAACGCAGCACGCCATGAACTGAGGTCAAGGTTACTTATATCTTCATCTTTCAGACGTCGAAAACAGTATTCATAACCAAAATTGGGAGATGCCGATAATGTGCCATGATAATGATGAATGGCCCAAAGCCAGCGTTCTGGTCTGGCCAGAAAACTTAAGGGTGACATGACTACGAACAGGGCAGCATAGTAGAGACTACCCAGCCAGGCACCGATTAAACCCATGTCATGATAGAGAGGTAACCAGCTGACAAACACATCTTTTGAGCTGGCCTGAACGGCTTCTCCCATGGCGCGAATATTGGCGAGTAAATTTGCATGCGTTAGCACCACGCCTTTAGGGTTTCCGGTGCTGCCTGAAGTGTATTGTAAAAAGGCTGTATCGTTTGCCGATATAATCGGTGGCATTGAAATGGCAGTGGATAAGCGGAGATCAGCAGCTGTAACGATGTGTTGTAAATTGGCTACCTGTGATTTGAGTAAATGTGCCACATTTTTAGCTTCGGGTATGGTGATGAATATTGTCGCCAGGCAATTGCTCAATATGCGTACATGTCTTCGTATATGATCCTCTAACTGTGAAGGGCGTGCGGGAGGATAAATGGGCACAGGAATTCCACCAGCCAGTAAAATGCCGAAAAAACTGTAAAAATAATCAGCACTGGTGGGCAACATGAGCGCAACGGGTTCAGCAGGTTTTAATCCACGTTGCTGAAGCCCGCCAGCAACACACATGGCTTTATGTTTGAGTTGTTGATAAGTAATAACTTCACCATCACCTTTATCTGTATACATCTGGATATGAGGTCGGTTAGGGTGGTTTTTTACATGCCAGTTTAAGATATCAACAAGCGTCAGTGAGTCGTCTGGTGTTGCTTGCACATCATCTCGTACTATTGTCTGTACGTTGGCAGCATGTAAATTTGTTATTTGGTTTTCAGCACTCTGGATGGCACGCAATAGATCTCTGGGAGATTCTGCTTCTGCGAATATTTTTTCTGGCAGTGCAAGGTTAAATTTTTTTTCTATTCTGGAAATTAATTCGACACGGGTCAGGCTGTCCAGTCCCAGTTCTTTTTCGAAACGACTATCCAGGGTGGTTTTTTTTGTTGACGGGCGATGTGGATGGACCTCATTAACCAGCGTATCAATAAGCTGTAGCAATTCCGTGACAACAGGGTTTGTCTGAGTTGCGTGCTTTAAGGGTTTCATAAAATGCTCCCCTGTGATTTTTGTTATTAAAATAACAAATGGGATCAGCTATCTTTTCAGTATAATTACTGATGAATTTAATAAAATGCGTTTTATCATCTAGATTTGAATTAAAGTTTTTGCCTTGAGGGCACATTAATATGGCCTGTGTTGTCAGTGAGGCTTTTAGTTTAAGGACTGATTTTATTAAATGCCTGATTTATAAGTGTTATTTTATGATGATCTGATCTGTTGGCCTTGTAAATGTTGATGCCGGTCAAAACATTCAGTTGCCAAGGGCGAGTATTGTAATAAACAGATGAATTTATTATTTAGGGATTAAAATTTATCTATTAATAATGAATTAAATGCTCATATTCAATATGGTTGTCAATCTATTGATAAATAAAGCGAAATAAATCGTGAAATATCAACTTGCGGCTGATTTTATAGTGATACTCCATTTCGCCTTTATAGTGTTTGTTATTGGTGGTGCGTTTCTGGTATTCAGGTGGCGCTGGATTATCTGGTTACATATCCCCGCAGTCATCTGGGGGGCAGTAATCGAAATATCTGGCTGGATCTGTCCGCTCACACCTGTTGAAAATAGCTTGAGGAAAGCGGCTGGAGCCGAATTTTATTCAGCTGATTTTATTGAGCATTATCTTCTGCCAGTAATCTATCCAGCAGGTTTCAGTCATGAAGTTTTTACTGTAATAGGTGTAGCTTTAATTCTTATCAATGTGATTCTATACACGATATATTTTGTTTATCGTAAAGATAATTCAAGATCTAAAATATTAAAGGCAAAAAATAAAAAGCATACCTAAGAACCGCGAAATTAACAGGCAGAATCAGTTCTTCAGGTCTGTGATTGTTGAGTGGCTTACCACATTAGATCATCGGGTATCTGATGTTCTGCGTAGGGATCATTTTCATCAATGGTATTATCTTCTTCTGTGAATAAAACAATACGTTTTTCATTGCGCTGCTGGATTTTTTCAGCAATATCCTGTGGTACCAGTTCATAACGTCCTTCAATACGAGCAATACCCAGTTTGCCATTGATGATTTTCTGTTTCATATCATCATTAACATAAATACGCTTTACTTTTTTCTGATGTTCAAAGTTGTAACTGATTTCGCAGCTCTCGTCTCGTTCGATACAGTTGTTGGTAATGAGTTGATCGATTTCTGCAGAGATGGCTTTTTTACGTGCCTGTTCTTCTTTTCTCTGGTTTAACTCACGGTCACGCCTGGCTTTTTCTTCAGCTGCCTGTTGAGCTTTTAGTTTGCTAGCGTCGACGGCCTTGTCTTTTTTACCTGTCTGTTTCTTTTTCTGATATTTTTCGTGTTTTACTTTTTGTACCTGCTGTTTGCTGACCAGGCCAGCTTTAAGCAGTTGTTCCTGAAACGGGTTATTCATTGAGCTTGTCTCGTTGTATCTTGTCTATTGGGTAACAGAGGTATTTTACCGCAGTTTGGCCAAAGCGAACATTGGAGATTTAGTGCTGATTAGCTGAAAATAACTACAGCGTCCAGATTAACTGTGTTGATGAGCTTTGGTCATATGCCCCACAAGTTGTCTGACAGTGGGTTGATAGGCCGGTTTTTTAAGTTCCTGTTCGATTAGATCCATTGTGGTGCGACCCACATAGTCGCTATCGCTGTCCAGACTATCAACGGCTTTTAGGTAACTACGCGCGATGATTCGCCCTAAAGGCTTTGGATTGTAAAGTAGTTTCTTAATTGCAAAAGGGTTGAGCGTCAGTGGATTGTAGCCTTTTTTGAGATAACCCTGTTCAATTAACAGTTTTTCAACCGGTGTGCCTGGTTGTATGCCAATAAAGAAAATAAAAGGTAAGACATTGTCACGACCGAACATGGTATAGAGTTCTTTAATGCGATCTATGGTTTTTTGCAGGGTGATCACTGTTTCACCCGGTGCATTCAGTGGCATATAGAGTTTAACTTTCTGGTTGGTATAACCCGCATCCTTAAACATCTGAAATGCCTGCATTTGCTGGTCCAGTGAATAACCCAGAGTCAGGCTATTGATGAGTTCCTGTGTGCCGGTGAATGATAGGTCCAGACTGGCCAGTCCGGAGGCCAGCATTTTTTCTGCGAGTTCGGGAGTCAGATAGTTAAGTCGTATATAACCTGTCCATTGTATTTTTAATTTACGTTTAATAATTTCGTCGAGTATCTGTTCTACGTGGTGGGTGCTACGACGGGTGGAGCAGAACTGGGCATCAGTGAACCAGATTTTACGAATAGCAAAACGCGTGTACAGGTGTTCGATTTCATCGACGATTTCAACTGGATCACGATAACGTTGGCGAGCACCCTCTATTTTGTTATACAGGCAGAAATGACACTGGTAAGGACAACCGCGTTTGGTATGTACGCCAATAAAATCATTAGTGTACTGGTGGAAAGCAGGGAAGATGGATTCGATATAGTCAAAATTGACACTGGTGAGGTCCTGCAGATTAAAGTTATTCTGGCGCTGGGTGAAGCTCACTTCGCCTTTGTCATTTTTGCAATAGCATTCACCGATAGTGATTTTTTCATTATCAACAATGGATAACATGGCGGCTTCACCTTCACCAACCACCACCACGCTATTGGTAGGACACTTTTCAGCCACATATTTGCCAAAAATTGAAACGGCTGTGCCACCTACAATAATGCGGCTATCGGGCATCAGTTTACGTGCCAGGCGCATGAAGCCAAAGTTACGTACGCGGCTGGCAGAATATTCATAGATGATTCTAATGGCAGAAAATGCCGCTTTAATACGACGCCATGGATTAGGCGAGTGGTCGTAATTCATCACCACATCGAGGGCATCATCTTCAGGGTGAGGGCCAAATGACTGCATGTTGCGCCAGGAGAAGGCGACAAGGTCGGGTTGCAGGGAGTTGATTTTATCGCTCAATGCCTGCTTGCGTTCGGCCGGGGCGATGAGGGCGAGATCAATAATTTCCTGGCTGATATGCGGGCGTTGTTTGTGAATGTAATCGGCAACGTAGATAACGCCACCAGGGTAAATTTTCCAACAGGGCAAACGAACATAAAGGATGGTTTTTACCTGTTCAGGCATATATTACCTCGCAGTGCTGCAATGCAGACAATGTTGTCGTGCCGATGCTTCAAATCTATTAATAGTGATGTATCGGTCCTTTAGTACAACGGAGATATTAGGATTCTCTTATATATAATAATGGCCTAATTGAGGAGAATTACAAAGCCTTATTGCTAATGATTTAATAATGCTTGAGTTATGTCATCTTTTGAAAGGGCAGGCGAACGGTAGATGTCTGATCAGGTTATTATAAATAATGGGTAATTAATAAACAGGCCGGTGAATACCGGCCTGTTTGATTTCGAACTGCATGTAGATCAGTTAATACTTAGGGTTTAAAACTGATAGCTGCCATTAACATAGAGGTAACGGCCTGGTTCATTTAATAACATGATAGTACCGCCTGTGGCTAACAGGGTTAAGTCCTGATAGGTATTGCTAGTGGCATAGGTTTTATCAAACAGGTTATCGATACCCGCTGTTAGCTCAAAAGTTTTTGTTACATTGTGAGTGACTTTTGCATTAATCACGCCGTAACCTTTTAAAGCCTGTTCACCATTATCAGCATCGAAGTCATCCCATGCATCGACAGCCACCAGTTCAACACTGGCTGTATTTTTCAGGCCGTAATCATAATTCACTGCGATATTGGCTTTTAATGGAGGTATCTCTGCCAGGTCTGTGTCGGTCTGACCTGATAGTGCTTCGTCTTTTTCACCCTTTTGATACGCCAGGCCGAAATCGATATTGATTTCATCGGAAAGGAAATAGGCGCCGCTGATTTCCAGGCCCTGTATGGTGGCGTCAATATTTTCAAAATTATTAGTTGCCGAATCTGAATTGTAATAAATATAGTCTTTTAGCTGGCTATGAAATAATTTGGTTTTGATATTTAAGTTGCCATATTTATTATCAAACCCCAGGTCGAATTCATAGTTTCGGGTAGCTTCCAGTGTATCCGCTCCTATATGAGCGCCCATTCGGTTATGGAAATACAGTTCACGGGCATCCGGTACTCGATTGGATCGACCAAAACCGGCAAAGTAAGTGACTTTATCTGATGCCTGGTGACGGGCAAAAATATTTGCACTGAGACCTTTGTAGTCATTATCGGTCAGGCTCGCGTCTGCTGTATCAATCGAAGTGTTATCCAGACGCAGTCCCAGTTTTACGCTGGTTTTGTCAGACCGGGTTTCCATTTCTGCAAATAGCCCTGTATTTCGTGTGTCTACATCATCGATACTTTTTATTGTGGCAGTACCATTGATTATGTAAATGCCATCCCAGTTACGATTGCTGGTATCAAAGCCATACATAACATTTGTTGATGTATTAAGGTCAAAATTATTTTTAACTTTAAGACCCTGCATTTCTGTTGTTAGGTCACTCACCATATCCATCATCATAATCGCTGATCTGCGATAACGATTCGACATGGGATGGTCTACCTGTGAGCTATATATCTGGATATCCAGAGACTTTGAATATTCGCCCAGACCTGTCATTGAGTATTCAAGGTTGGCAATATCTGAATCATCATAAAGGGCATCCATCTTACTGGAAGGATAAAGCACGTCATCACTTCGGTTGGCTGTATAGCTGAATTTTAATTGCTGGTTATCCGCAATGTCCGCATAAATTTTGCCCAGAAAAGTACTTTTCTCATAAGCTTTCATATCTGCGTATGCAGGTTGAAACTGGTCACCCATTGCGGCACCAGCATCAATGATTTGCTCAGAAAAGGTATTGCCATCGCCATCTTCATACTGATCACCTGTTTCGTGTGACATGCTAACCAGGTATCTAACCGCATTATTGCCGCCACTAACCGTTGCAGCTGCTTTGCGATAATTCCAGCTGCCGAGATTCAAACTGGCTTCACCTTTAAAATCTTTAGAAGGTTCTTTGGTGATTATTTTTACTGAACCACTTAAGGTACCAAAATTTTCTACATCATAAGGGCCTTCAATCACTTCTATGCTATCAATATTGTTAACCAGAATATGGGATGTGGG
>JAPHQX010000039.1 GCA_026196035.1 Gammaproteobacteria bacterium | reverse complement strand
GAATGCCTGCGGCATGATCTATTCGCAGGTTTCCACACTGGCTTTGCGCTTCGCGGTTGTGTGCCTTCGGCATGATTAATACCGTGTCGCACTCACACGTTTTAAAATATAATCTGAGTGCTTCGCACGGTTGATTTACCAGTTCCCACACTGGTAAGTGTGGTGCCGAGAAGAGGACTTGAACCTCCACGAGCCAAAGCTCACTAGCACCTGAAGCTAGCGCGTCTACCAATTCCGCCACCTCGGCAAGGTGCAGCTGGATCATTTGATCCGAGACAGGGCGCGAACTTTACCGATAGATGGGGTTAATGTCAATCCTGTCTGATGACACTGAAACCCGCAATTTTGCTGGTGATTGTGTACAATGGCGCTTTTATATATAAAGTAAACAATTCGCATGGCACTCAAGAAATTAATCAGTTCGGCAATTAAAAAAGTCAGCAAAAAGAAAAAGGCCGGTTCAAAGCCTAAATCCACTAAGCCCAAGGCTCGTCAACCTAAGGCAAAAAAACCTAAATCGACTAAAAAACGCAGTTTTTTTGGCTTAAAACGCAAAAAATCGGGCTTTGTTGATCCTCAGGCTGAGCGTGAGCAAAGCAATTATGAGAACCCCATCGCCAGCCGTGAGCTGATTCTTGAAGTGATTCATGAAGAAGGTGCCATGGTGCATGAGAAGATTATAGAGGTCTTAAATCTTCAAACTGAAGAGCAGCTGGAGGCGCTACGCCGCCGTTTGAACGCCATGGTGCGAGACGGCCAGCTGATTCGTAATCGCCGTGATGGCTATGTACCGGTGAATGAAGAAGATCTGATCAGTGGTCGGGTGATTGCCCATCCCGATGGCTTTGGTTTCCTGGTGCCGGATGAGGGTGGTGACGATATTTTCCTTCACGGTCGCCAGATGCGAACCCTGTTGCACGGTGATCGAGCAGTGGTGCAAATATCGGGAATGGATCGGCGAGGGCGCCGGGAAGGTGCCGTGATTGATGTCATCGAGCGTGCCAATAACCGTATTGTGGGCCGTATCTTCCTGGAATCGGGTATTGCCTATGTAGTGCCGGATAATAAGCGCCTGACCCAGGATATCAGTATCCCCATGGATCAGCTGGGCGGTGCGACTGATGGCCAGATCGTTATTGCTGAAATTACCCAGCAGCCTACCATGAGGCACCAGGCCATAGGCAAGGTTACCGATATCATTGGTGATCACATGGCGCCTGGCATGGAAATCGACATTGCCATTCATGCCCATAATATTCCCTTCCTCTGGCCAGATGAGGTCAAGGAGCAGATCAGGGGGCTGAAGGATGAAGTCAGCGAAAAAGATAAGGAAGGTCGTGTTGATATCCGTGATTTGCCGCTGGTCACCATCGACGGTGAAGATGCCCGTGATTTTGATGATGCCGTTTATTGCGAGCCCACTTCAAGTGGCTGGAAATTATATGTCGCCATTGCCGATGTATCCCATTATGTAGAACGGGCCTCAGCACTGGATGAAGAAGCCTATAACCGAAGTACCTCAGTGTATTTCCCGGAACGGGTGATTCCCATGTTGCCGGAAATACTGTCCAACGGTCTGTGTTCAATTAATCCAAAAGTGGATCGTCTGTGCATGGTCTGTGAAATGCTGTTTGATGCTGATGGCAAAATGACTCGCTCGAAATTCTTCGAAGGTCTGATGAAATCCCATGAGCGCCTGACTTACACTGAAGTGTCGGCCATGTTAGAAGACGGTGATGAAAAACTCCGCAATAAATACGCGCACGTGGTGCCTCATCTGGAAGATCTTCATGATCTCTATCAGGTGTTGAGTAAGCAGCGCAAGAAACGTGGTGCCATTGATTTTGAAACCACTGAAACGCGAATTATTTTTAGTGAAGACAGACGCATTGAACGTATTGTGCCCACTGTACGTAATGAAGCGCATAAGTTAATCGAAGAATGCATGATCTCGGCTAATGTTGCCGCCGCTAAATTCCTGGAGCGTAATAAAATTCCCGGTTTATACCGTGTTCATGAAGGCCCGAAAGAAGACAAAATTGATAACGTAAATGATTTTGTGAAAGAACTGGGTATCAAGTTTGGTAAGGGTAAAGGTAAGAAAACCGCACAGGATTATGCAAAATTAATTGAGGCTGTAAAAAATCGCCCCGATTTTCATTTAATACAGACGATTTTATTACGTTCATTAAGTCAGGCGGTTTATAGTCCTGAAAATGAAGGTCATTTTGGTTTGTCGCTTGAAAGTTATGCGCATTTCACTTCACCTATCAGACGTTATCCGGATTTGCTGGTGCATCGTGCGATACGCCATATCGTGCAAAAAAATAAGGCCAAAACTTTCTTTTATCGTCACAGTGATATGGTGACTCTGGGTGAACATTGCTCGGCCAATGAACGTCGTGCAGATGAAGCCACCCGTGATGCCATGTCAGCACTGAAATGTGAATATATGATGAACAAAGTGGGTGAAACCTTTGAAGGTTTAATCAGTTCGGTTACTTCTTTTGGTATCTTTGTTGAACTGCAGGATATTTATGTTGAAGGTCTGGTACACATTACCAGTTTACCAAAAGATTATTATCAGTTTGAGCCGGTGAGTCATCGACTGATGGGTGAACGTGGTGGTCTGGTATTCCAGCTGGGTGATGCCATCACTGTCGATGTGGCGGGCGTTAATCTGGATGAGCGTAAAATTGATTTTACTGTAGCGAACCTGGAAAACATTGAAAACAAACGTCGCAAAACAAAAAGTCGTGGTAAAAAACAGGGCGCAGAAAAGAGTGCGAAAGATTCAGAAGAAGCGAAGCCGAAAAAGAAACGCTCCAGAAAGAAAAGAGCTAAAAAGAAAACTGATAAATAAATAGGTTTAAGTTGTACTTGCGTAGACCTGACAGTTTGATAGATGAATTTCTTATAGGGTCTGACAGTGGGTAAGATCTAAAATTAACCATGGCGGAAATAAAAAAACGTCAAAAGAAAACGCAAATGAACGCGAATAAACGCAAATTTATACAAGTTATAAACTCATGTTTACAGCTTGTTGTCATCCTGAGCACGGTCGAAGGATCGTAAATGCCAGGTAACTGGCTTATTTGGCCGTGTTCAGGATGAGTATAAAATAATAAATCTTTATTTGCGTTTTCTTTTAAATCAGGTGATAGCCTGTAAAATAATCAGAGAGGCTCGATTTATTTAACAATTGTCAGATCAAGATTAAATTAATAGAGTTTAGTTCTGACACGGGTTTTTATAAAATTATTTATGTCTAAAAATAAAACTGAAATTATATTTGGCTTTCATGCAGTTGAGTCAGTCATAAAAAATGACCCTGTTAATCTACTTGAGTGTTGGGTCGATCCCCATCGCCATGACAAGCGTATTAAGGAATTATTGTCGCAGGTTGAGAAACAGGGTGTTTCAATTGAGTATGTTAAAAAAGCTGATCTTGAAAAACGTTGTGGTAGTCAGAGAACCCAGGGTATTGCGGCCCGTTATCGTAGTCTGAAAGCACCACAACAGTCCCTTGACGATTTATTAGAAAAAGACAATGTGTTATTACTGGTGCTGGACGGTATTCAGGATCCGCATAATCTGGGTGCCTGTTTGCGCACCGCTGATGCTGCCGGTGTTGATGCAGTGATTGCACCTAAAGATCGAGCGGCCAGTATCACACCTACGGTACGCAAGGTGGCTTCAGGTGCCGCCGAATCAATTCCTTTTATTCAGGTGACTAATCTGGCGCGAACCTTAAAGCAGCTTAAAGACGCTGATGTCTGGATTGTCGGTACAGCCGGTGAGGCGGAAGCCGAAATTTATGACGTTGATCTGAAAGGCAAACTGGCCATTATTATGGGTGCTGAAGAAAAAGGCATGCGCCGTTTAACCAGAGAAAATTGTGATCAGTTAATCAAGTTACCCATGGCCGGCCAGGTTGAAAGTCTGAATGTATCCGTGGCTACGGGTGTCTGTTTGTTCGAAGCGGTTAGACAAAGACGTTAGATGAATAAACTGGCGCTTGTTATACCCGGATTGCTGGGGCCTCTGCCTGAACTTGAACAGTATAATAAGGTGTCTCCTGACTGTGCTGTTTTACAAAAATGGCTGGCCTGTGCGCAAACTGTTAAAACAGCCTCACGTAATTATTACCAGCTACTCGCCGAACTCTTCGGTATTAATCAGGATTATTCTATAGCGCTGCTTTCTGCCCGGGTTGATGATTGTAGATCATCACAGGGTCACTGGCTGCGTGCCGATCCCGTTCATTTCAAGGCGGATATTGATCATGCTATTTTGCTGGACTGTAACCGGCTGGATATTCGTGATGATGAAGCCGGAGCCTTAGCGGCAGCATTTAATGAGCATTTTAGTGATGATGGTATTGAGTTAGTTGTCGGCCATCGTCATCGCTGGTATCTGTCATTTGATAAACAGATGAATATTCAAACCACCTCTGTGCATGATGCGGTGGGGAGAAACGTTAATCATTTTTTACCCATGGGTGAAGATGCTCTGAACTGGCGACGATTATTAAATGAAACCCAGATGTTATTTCATACGCATGATGTTAATGTCGAACGTGAAAAAAAAGGACAGATGACAATCAACAGTCTGTGGATCTGGGGTGAAGGTAATGATCTTCAAGCGGATAACAATAGCCAATGGGACTGGCTGATGTCTAATGAAGTCACGGTGAATGGATTAGCACTGGGGCTGGGTATTAAGTCCATACTATTAGATACTAAAAACGATGAGTTACAATTGCCGGAAGGTAATGGCGTTATGGTGCTGGATCAGCTTATTGGTCCGACCAGCTACGGTGATGTTTCGGCCTGGGTTGATGAGGTTGAAATGCTATGTCAGCAATGGTTCGATGTGTTACATCGTTTGTTAAAGTCAAAACAGATTCAAAGTCTTGAATTATATTCTGCTGATGGTCGCATGTTTAAATTGACGGCTTCCAGTTTATTAAAGTTCTGGTGCAGAAAACAGTCCATTGCCCGTTATGTGAGCGCACAATGAATAAACGTTTAATTCATCGTTATCAGAAAGATATTTCTGATGAAATTATTCAGTCAGATTTGCATCCGGTACTGAAACGTATCTACAGTCATCGGGGTGTCTCGAGTCTGCGCCAGGTGAATTATTCCCTTGAACATATGTTGTCCCTTGATCAGTTAAAGGGGCTTGATCTGGCCGTGTCTATTTTAAAAGATGCGGTTATCGAACATAAAAAAATTCTGGTTGTCGGTGATTTTGACGCAGATGGTGCCACCAGTACCGCAGTGTGTTTGCGCGCACTGGCCATGCTGGGTTTAAATAATGTGTCCTATCTTGTGCCTAATCGTTTTGATTTTGGTTATGGCCTGACGCCCGAGCTGGTTGAAGTGGCAAAAGATTTTCAGCCTGATGTTCTTATAACGGTTGATAATGGTATATCCAGTATTCAGGGTGTTGCAGCAGCAAAAAAACAGGGCATGCAGGTCGTGGTGACCGATCATCATCTGGCGGGTAAAGAATTGCCGGATGCCGATGCTGTTGTAAATCCCAATCAACCGGGGTGTGATTTCCCAAGTAAAAATCTGGCCGGTGTCGGTGTGATTTTTTATGTCATGCTGGCCTTACGTCAGGCTTTGCGAAAAGAAAATTATTTTAATGCGCAAAGAGCTGAGCCGAATATGGCACAGTTGCTAGATCTGGTGGCTCTGGGCACAGTGGCAGATGTTGTGCCACTGGATGAAAATAATCGCATACTGGTACAACAGGGTTTGAAACGTATTCAGGCGGGCAAATGTTGTGTGGGTATTCAGGCAATATTAAAAGTGGCCGGACGTGACACGGCGAATATCGTGGCGTCTGACCTGGGTTTTGCCGTGGGTCCCAGATTGAATGCGGCAGGTCGGCTGGAAGATATGTCTCTGGGTATTGAATGCCTGTTAACCGATGATATGGCAAGAGCCATGCAGATTGCTGCTGAGCTGGATCAACTTAATCGTAGTCGTCGTGAAATTGAACAGGGTATGCAGCAACAGGCCATGCAGGCACTGGAACCCCTGTTAAATGAACTGGGACAGGCAAACTTACCTAAAGGACTCTGTTTGTATGATGAAAACTGGCATCAGGGAGTCATAGGTATACTGGCTTCACGTATTAAAGAAAAATTTAATCGTCCGGTGATTGCCTTTGCCTCTAATGGTGATGGTGAGATTAAAGGTTCAGCTCGTTCCATCAAGGGCCTGCATATTCGTGATGCACTGGAAGCGGTTGCCACCCGGTATCCGGGGCTAATTATCAAGTTTGGCGGTCATGCCATGGCCGCCGGGTTAAGTTTAAATGAAAAAGACTTTGAAAAATTTAAGCTGGCATTTGTAGAAGAGGCTGACAGGCAACTGAATGATGATGCCCTGCGTGGTGTGATTGAATCTGATGGTGAGCTCAGTGGCGATGAAATGAATTTGCAACTGGCTGAAGCGCTGCGCATAGCGGGACCCTGGGGGCAGCATTTTCCTGAACCGGTTTTTGATGGTGAGTTTGAGGTTGATAACTGGAACATTGTGGGTGAGAAGCATTTGAAAATGAAATTACGCAGTGCGGATTCTGATCATCTGATTGAAGCCATTGCGTTTAATACCTCTGCAGATGAGCTGGCATCAGCGGATGGTTTTATTCATGCGGCTTATCGTCTGGATGTGAACAGTTTTAGAAATCAGAAAACAGCTCAGTTGATTGTTGAGTATTTTGAAGCCATGTAATGGCTGTTCAATGTTGAAATTATTATAGAGATAATTATTGGAGATAAATGTGGGAACTAGCCCATATAAAATATTAAGAAAAATATTGTTCATGATGGATGCAGAGCGTGCCCATGAATTTTCTTTAAAAAGTTTAAAAACGATTCATCAGTTAAAGCTGGGTTCGATTCTTTTTGGACATAAATATAAATCTGAAATTCAGGTAATGGATATAGATTTTCCTAATCCTGTGGGTCTGGCGGCGGGTCTGGATAAAAATGGTGATTATTTTGATGCCCTGTCTGATTGTGGTTTTGGTTTTGTGGAAATTGGTACAGTGACACCCAGACCTCAATCGGGTAATCCACAACCTCGATTATTTCGACTGCCAGAAGCTGAAGCGATTATTAATCGTATGGGCTTTAATAATAAAGGGGTGGACTATTTAATTGAACAGGTTAAAAAGTCATCTTATAAAGGTGTGCTGGGTATTAATATCGGCAAGAATTTTGATACGCCGGTTGAAAAAGCAGTCGATGATTATCTGATTTGCCTGGAGAAGGTTTATCTTTACGCCGATTATGTCACGGTGAATATTTCATCACCCAATACGCCGGGCTTGCGTGACTTACAATTTGGTGAAGCACTGGATGAATTGTTAATAGCGTTAAAGCATAAACAGAAAGAACTGGCCCAGCAGTCAGGTAAATATGTGCCGCTGGCAGTTAAGATTGCACCGGATATGGATGATGCTTCGATTCAGCAATTAGCAGAAACCTTTATTAAGCATGAGATTGATGCAGTAATAGCCACCAACACCACTTCATCTCGCGATGGCGTTGAAGGTTTAAAGCATGCAGATGAACAGGGTGGTTTGAGTGGTCGCCCCGTTAAAGATAAATCTGACCATGTGCTCCATGTGCTGGTGACGCATTTGCAGGGCAGGATACCGGTGATTGCGGCAGGTGGTATCTCTTCTGCCCAGGATGCAGTTAATAAATTACGTCTGGGAGCCAGTCTGGTGCAGGTATATACTGGCTTTATATATCAGGGTTCAGCTCTGGTACGGGATTGTGTTCAGGCCTGCATCAGAAACTCCAGAAGTTCCGGATAAATATGATCAGGTATCAGGCTTGTATCAGGAACTCCAGAAATTCAGCATGAATTTCGATGGGTAGTATTTCCTTGGTTACAGGATGCAAATCGTTATGGATCTCGCTTAAGCAGGGTATGGTGTAGGTCTTCTGTACCCGGCGGTGGGCGCCGCCATGCTGATCTGACTGAATGGTTTTGCTGTGATCCAGGCACATGAATACCAGTGCCGGTCCGTCTTCAAGGACTTCGATGAGCTGGCACTGAGAGCCATTAACTGTGATCTCAATGCCTATGAGCTGGTGCAGATGATTAAGCATGGTGCCTTTTCCTGCAAATGAAGATATAAACATTATCATATGTAGACTAACGGATGCTAATTAAGGTAGATCAATGAAGTGGGAATTAATTAATAGAAAATCGCTGTTTTCGGGTTTCTTTAAGGTTGATCAGTATCAGATCAGGCACGATTTATTTGCCGGTGGTGAAACTGAAATTACCCGTGAGTTGTTTCATCGCGGTGACGCTGTTGCTGTGCTGTTATATGATCCGGCAAAAGATAGAGTGGTTATGATTGAGCAGTTCAGGGTAGGTGCAATTGATGATGAGCAGGGTCCCTGGCTGCTGGAAATTGTCGCTGGTGTGGTTGAAGAAGGAGAGTCACCAAACGATGTGGCCAGACGAGAGTGTGCGGAAGAGGCGGGAATTGAAGTGCATGCTTTTGAAACCATACATACTTTTTATTCCAGCCCCGGTGGCTGCTCAGAAAAGATTTTTTTACTCTGTGGCCTCGTCGACAGTGATAAAGCTAACGGCATTCATGGATTGCCAGAAGAGGGTGAAGATATAAAGGTGTCTGTACTTGAGTATGATGAGATTGTTAATCTGCTCGGTGCCGATCATATCAGTTCTGCTATTCCGATTATTGCGCTGCAATGGCTGCAGTTAAATCGTGAAAGGCTGCGTATTGAAAGTTTTGTTATGTAATGTCGAAGTTATAAATGGCGGTTGATAATTCCCTTCCCCAATATGAAGGATCTGGCTTGTGTTTTGGTCGCCAAAATTACTGCTACACTTGTAAGTAATTGTGTGATTGTAACGGTAGCTTAATATGACCAATCGTATGTACAGAGGTATGCTGGGTGCATTGCTTCTGGTGAGTCTGTATTTTGATCTTTCTATGGTTATGTACGGCATTATTATAGTGCTTTTCTTTGAGGGCATAACCAATCTGATTATCCCTAAACTGGTTGATCTTTCAGGTAGAATTATTGTTCCCGGTAATTCGTTATTTGTATACAAGCCGGAACCCTGTGGTGTAGGTAGTCGCTTTGGTTTTGAATCTGAAAGAGCCTGGCGGCTGGTCGTGGGGTTTATGCTGCTGGTTACTTTTTACTATTATGATGTCCTCTGGTTCTTTCCCTGGTTTATGGGTTTTGCTATTTTTGGTGCTGGTTTAAGTGGTGTTTGTCCGGTATTGCTTGCTATTCGTTGGGCTGGTTTTAAATGAACGAAGCTTCTTCTAATTCTTCAGGGAGTCAGAAAGAAAAAATTACCTTTACCTTGCCCACTAAAATTACAGGTATCGTATTTTGGGGAATGGTTTTAATCGGTCTGCTAGTTTCCGTATATATATTAAATATTGAAGAAAGCAAACTGCTTTCAAATTATGAAAAACAGGCTCTGGTATTTTCTCATGAGATTGAAGACCTTCTTGAGCATGAGTATCAGTTAGATAATAAATATAATATTGAGAAAATTCTATTACAGGATTTTTTATGGTTAAAAGATAAATACGAAATTGAAGCCTTTGGGCTTGAATATGGAAATAACAAAAATATTTTTGGAGATATTAAACCTGATCACCAGGGGATAACAAAACCACTTCATATCCAGTATGAAGGGATGCTGGAAGCAACTATTACTGTTTATCTACCAGGCCAGAAACAGGCAATATCAGATCTTAGAAAAAACATGTTGCTAACCATTGGTTCCCTGGTGTTGTTATTTGGCCTGGTTTTACAGCAAATCCTGCAGCATGTCCTTTCCAGGCCCTTCATGAATATGATTGATTCGGCCGAGGCTTTCATTGAGGGTAAAACCGAAATACGTTTTGATGAAACGCGTCTTGATGAGTTTGGATATTTATCACGATTTATAAATCGGGCCTTATCATCACTTCTAAAGCATCAAAATGAACTCGAAAAGTCACAGGATGCCTTGTTTAAGGAAAAAGAACGAGCTGAAGTGACCCTGTTTTCTATTATGGATGGCGTGATTACAACTTCGGCGGATGGTCGTATCCAGTATATGAATCCGGTAGCAGAACGGTTATCTGGCTGGAGTAATGAACGCGCTCGAGATATAGATACTAATAAAGTTATAAAGATAATCAATGAAGACTCGGGTGAGCGATTGCAGAATCCAATGCAGCAGTGCCTGGAGAATAATGAAATTAAACGTCTTGGCGGACATTCTGCCTTATTAAGGAATGATGGTGAACATATTCCCATAGAAGTATCCGCTGCACCGATGAGGAATTCTCAGGGGCAGGTAGTGGGTGCCGTTATGGTGTTACAGGACGTGAGTCAGTCACGTAACCTGACTCGACAGTTGTCTTATCAGGCCAGTCACGATGCTTTAACCGGTTTGTATAACCGGCATATGTTTGAGGATTATTTGAAAATCGCACTGGTCAATGTTCAGGAAGAAGACCGTCATCATGCGCTGCTGTATATGGATCTGGATCAGTTCAAAATTGTTAATGACACCTGCGGGCATATGGCGGGGGATGAGTTATTAAGGCAACTGGGCGCTTTATTAAAAGACAGTATTCGAGAGGGCGATGTTCTTGCCAGACTGGGTGGCGATGAATTTGGTGTTCTGCTGGAAAACTGCCCGGTGGAAATGGCAGGCTCTATAGCCGATAAAATACGCCAGCTGGTTAAGGATTTTCGTTTTGTCTGGCAGGATAAAACCTTTGAAATTGGTGCCAGTATCGGGGTGGTTTGTATTAATTCCGATAACCTGGATCTGGGTAATATTATGTCTGAAGCAGATGTTGCCTGTTATACCGCAAAAGAAATGGGCCGTAATCGGGTG
>JAPHQX010000059.1 GCA_026196035.1 Gammaproteobacteria bacterium | reverse complement strand
CAGAAAATAATTTCCGGCACAATGCGAAACAGGCGTGAGATCTGTTCCTGTGATGTGGCTGTGCCAAGAGTGGCAACCGCATAAGGAATGCCGTGTTGTGCCAGTGCAACCACATCCATATAACCTTCAACAATGACAATGTGTTGCAGGTTACGCACGGCCTGTCGCGCTTCGTATAATCCGTAAAGCTCCTGACCTTTGTGAAATACAGGGGTCTCAGGGGAGTTTAAATATTTGGGTTCCCCCTGATCAAGAATGCGGCCACCAAAACCAATGACGCGTCCGCGACGATCACGAATCGGAAACATGATGCGATCGCGAAACCGATCGTAATATTTCTGTTCATTTTTTTTAATTAACAGACCGGCATCGAGTAAGGCTTTTATTTGTTCAGGTGTTTTACCAAGATTCGATAATATAAAATCCCAGCTATCCGGTGCGTAACCCAGGTTAAATGTTTTAGCAACTTCACCACTGAGTCCGCGGCCCTTTAAATAATCAATAGCGCGTTGAGAGGGTTTGAGTTGTTGACTATAAAGTTGACTGGCTGCTGTTAATGCATCGTAGACCGGTTTTTTATTATCGCCCTGTTGTGCATTATAAGTACCTTCTTCTCTGGGGACGTCAATATGGTAATCGGCAGCTAGAGCTTCAACAGCATCGACAAAATCCAGGCGTTCGTATTCCATAACAAACCCCAATGCGGTGCCATGGGCACCACAACCAAAGCAGTGATAAAACTGTTTGCTTTGACTGACGGTAAATGAGGGCGATTTTTCGTTATGAAAAGGACAGCAGGCAATGTGTTCCTTGCCGCGTTTTTTTAAGGCAACCCGGGAGTCGATAACATCAACAATATCGACCCGGATGAGAAGTTCATCAATAAATTGTTGTGGAATTCGACCTGCCATAGGAACATCTTAGCCGCAGAGCCGCTGAACGCACAGAGGTTTTTTTAGTTTATTGACTCTGTGTGTTCTGCGAGTGCGTAACAATGTTTTATGCGGCATCCATTAATGATTCAAGCAGTGATTCCAGTTCGCTTGCTTTGGGTTTAACCAGCCAGAAGTTACAGATAAATTCTCTGAAATTATCCAGAATATGTTGCCCCCAGGCACTGCCTGTTTCCGCTACATAGTCTTCGATCATCTGTCGCAGGTAGTCCTTGTGGGGTTCCATAGCTTCTGTGTTCAGACGATGTATATCGAGTAATTCATGATTATAACGATCAACAAAATTATTGGCTTCATCCAGCACGAATCCAAATCCACCGGTCATGCCAGCGCCAAAGTTGATGCCGGTATTACCCAGTACCGTAATAACTCCACCGGTCATGTATTCACAACCGTGATCGCCAATGCCTTCGACGACAGCTTTGGCGCCGGAATTACGTACACCAAAACGTTCACCGGCAAGGCCAGCGGCATAGAGCGTTCCGCCGGTTGCACCATACAGACAGGTATTGCCAATAATGGTGGATTCGTTGGTTTTAAAGCTGCTGCCCTTCGGTGGTGTAATGACAATTCGGCCGCCGGTCATGCCTTTACAGACATAGTCATTAGCATCGCCTTCGAGGCGCATGTTCAGGCCGCCTGCATTCCAGACACCAAAGCTCTGACCGCAGGTGCCCGTCAGATTGATCTGTAATGGTTGTTCAGCCATGCCCTGATTACCATGACGTCTGGCGATTTCGCCGGATAAACGTGCACCAATGGAGCGATCTGTATTACGCACTGTGTAACTGTATTCACCGCCCGATTTGGCCTCGATCGCGGTTAGCGCATCTTTGACCATCTGTTCCGCCAGTTCACCTTTATCAAAAGGTTCATTATGGGGTTCAACACAGAATTGTGGTTTGTCTTTTGCAATACCACCATCAGACAAAATCTGGGATAAATCCAGTTTGCTCTGTTTAGTCGTGGCACCTGGCAGTACTTCCAGCAGGTCAGTGCGACCAATTAAATCACTGACCTTGCGGATACCCAGTTTGGCCATCCATTCACGCATTTCCTGACCAATGAATTTGAAATAGTTCATCACCATTTCGGCTTCACCGATAAAGTGTTCCATGCGCAAAACTTTATGCTGGGTGGCGATACCGGTTGCACAGTTATTCAGGTGACAGATACGCAGATATTTACAGCCCAGTGCGACCATCGGGCCGGTGCCAAAACCAAAGCTTTCGGCACCCAGAATAGCGGCCTTGATAACATCCAGTCCGGTTTTTAAGCCACCGTCTGTTTGCAGTCGTACCTTGTCTCTCAGGTCATTGGCGCGCAGGGTCTGATGGGTTTCTGACAGGCCCAGTTCCCATGGGGAGCCAGCGTAGCGAACTGAAGTCAGCGGGCTGGCACCTGTGCCGCCATCGTAACCGGAAATGGTAATCAGATCCGCATAGGCCTTAGCAACACCTGCCGCAATCGTACCAACGCCTGCTTCTGCGACCAGTTTTACCGAGATCAGTGCCTGAGGATTCACCTGTTTCAGGTCATAGATCAGCTGGGACAGATCCTCGATGGAATAAATATCATGGTGGGGCGGTGGTGAAATCAGGGCAACGCCAGGGGTTGCAAAGCGCAGTCTGGCAATCATTTTATCGACTTTATGCCCGGGTAACTGGCCACCTTCACCGGGTTTTGCGCCCTGAGCTACTTTGATCTGCAGAACTTCAGCATTCACCAGATAATGAGGTGTGACACCAAAACGGCCAGAGGCAATCTGTTTGATTTTGGACATCTTTTCAGTGCCATAACGTACGACATCTTCACCACCTTCACCGGAGTTGGAGCGACCGCCGAGTCGGTTCATTGCCATGGCCAGTGCTTCATGGGCTTCTGGAGATAATGCCCCCAGTGACATGGCGGCAGAATCAAAGCGTTTGAAAATGTTTTCCAGTGGTTCAACTTCATTGATATCAACGGCAGTTGTATCCGTTTTTAACTTGAACATATCGCGTAATACAGTGGCGGGTCGTTCATTAACCACGCTGGCATATTTAAGGTAGTCATCGTAACTGCCAGAGCGTACGGCCGTGTGCAGGTTCTGGATGACGTCAGGGTTGTAGGCATGGTATTCACCATCATGCACATACTTCAACAGGCCGCCCTGTATGGTTTTTTTACGGCTGTTGAACGCCAGCTGAGTCAGCTGGCGGCTATCAGTTTCAATTTCATCAAAACCGGTGCCCTGAATACGGCTAGTCGTACCGGTAAAACACAGATTAACCACGTCATCATGCAGGCCAACAATTTCGTAAAGCTGGGCACCACGGTAGCTGGCAATGGTTGAGATACCCATTTTTGAAGTGATTTTGAACAGGCCCTTGTTGATGCCCTTGCGGTAGTTGGCACCCAGGGTCTCAAGTTCATTATTTTCAATTTCACCGGTGCGTACCAGATCATTGATGCATTCGTAGGCCAGGTAGGGATAGACAGCGGTTGCACCATAGCCGATCAACACTGCGAAATGATGAGGGTCACGTGCGGTAGCCGTTTCAATAATCAGGTTGGCATCACAACGTATGCCTTCTTCTATCAGGCGATGATGTACTGCGCCGGTGGCGAGCAGGGCATGCACGACCAGTTTGTCACTGCCAATGTTGCGGTCAGACAGTACTATAACCACTTTGCCGTTTTTAACTGCCTGACAGGCCTGATCAGAAATCTGGCTGATGGCAGTTTTTAAATCAGACTTATTGTCGAAACACAGGTCAATAATTTCATGGCTGTACTGCGGGTCATCATTCAGGCTGATTAATTTACGGAATTTGCCTTCGGATAACACGGGAGAATTAATGATCAGTCGATTAGCATGATCTTCTGTCTCCTTGAACAGGTTGCGTTCCTTACCCAGACAGGTTTCCAGTGACATGACCACAGCTTCACGAATCGGGTCAATCGGTGGATTGGTGACCTGGGCAAACTGCTGACGGAAATAATCAAACAGCGAACGTTGCTGGGTTGAGAGTACCGGGAACGGGGTATCATCACCCATTGAACCAATGGCTTCCTGTCCGGCTTCGGCCAGAACACGAAGAATCTGATCACGCTCCTCAAAACTCACCAGGAACTGTTTTTCGAGAATCTCGAGTGCAGCCTGGTCTACGGGTTCCGAAGTTAAAGGTTCACCTTCGAGGGCCGATACCAGGCGATTGCAGTTATCATTCAGCCATTGCTTATAAGGCTGTGCAGCTTTGAGCTGGTCATCAATATCAGCAGGCATAAGCAGTTTGCCAGACTCGGTATCAGCGGCAATCATTTCACCCGGTTTCAGGCGGCCTTTGGCCACCACGTCTTCCGGGTTGTAATCGTAGACACCAATTTCAGATGCCAGTGTAATGTGTCGGTCTTTGGTAATCACATAGCGGGCAGGGCGCAGGCCATTTCTATCCATGGCGCAGCAGGCATGGCGGCCATCGGTTAATACGATGCCTGCAGGACCGTCCCATGGCTCCATGTGCATGGAGTTAAACTCATAGAATGCACGTAGCTCAGGGTCCATGTGTTCAACATTCTGCCAGGCCGGTGGTACCAGCAGGCGCATTGCCCGGAAGACGTTTATACCGCCAGCCAGCAGGGCTTCGAGCATGTTATCCATGGAGCTGGAGTCAGAACCTGACATGTTAACCAAGGGGCGAAGGGTCTCCATTTCAGGTAACAGGTCGCTTTCAAATTTGAACGCACGGGCTTTTGCCCAGTTGCGGTTACCCTGAATCGTATTGATTTCACCATTATGTGCCAGATAGCGGAAGGGCTGTGCCAGACGCCATTGTGGCCAGGTATTGGTGGAGAATCGCTGATGGAAAACACACAGTGATGACGCCAGTTCTTCATTGTTCAGATCTTCATAGAAAACCGGCAGGTTTTCCGGCATGACCAGGCCCTTATATGACATCAGTCTGGATGACAGGCTGGGTATATAGAATGCATCATCAGTTGATTCGAGGGCAATTTCAGTACGGCGACGAGCCACATAAAGTTTACGCTCCAGTGCATCCTGATCCATGCCGGTAGCGGCATTGATAAAGACCTGCTCAATCTGTGGCAGGCTGGCCAGTGATTCTTCACCACAGGCTTCAGGATTGACCGGTACCTGGCGCCAGCCGGCAATGCTCAGGCCCAGCAGGCCCAGCTGATTTTCAAGCTCATGACGGGCTTTTTCGGCCAGGGCGGTATCTTTATTGAGGAATACCATACCGGACGCATAGATGTCATCCAGATCTATTTTTAATTCGGCAGCGACCTTGCGCAGGAATGTATCGGGTTTTTTGATTAACAGACCGCAGCCGTCACCACTCTTGCCATCGGCCGCGACAGCACCACGGTGCGTCAGGCGGGCCAGTGCGTGGATAGCGGTTTCTACCAGCCAGTGGCTGGGTTTGTCATCCATCTGGGCGATCAGGCCAAAACCACAGGAGTCTTTTTCAAAAGCCGAATTGTACAGTCCAGAAGTTGGGATTCTGTTGCTCATAAGTCGTGATACCGTCGATAAGCGATTATTTAGTTGCCGGAACACGTCCGGCAGGCAAAAGGGGTGAAATTTTACCCTTCTATGGGGTGATGATCAAATACCTATTGGGGGGTGGTTGCAAGGATTATCAGTATACCTTGGCGTTTGTTTAGCTATTTAATGACGTATCTATTGTCAGTTCAGTTTTGATCCAGTTCCAATAGCAGAAGAGAAGGTAGATCAAACTGTTCCAGATTGAGTCATAAGGCTTGATAGTTATTTATTTAGCCTTAATAGATTTCTGGATAGTACCTAGATTTTTAACCCAGGGTTTAGCCTGTTTTAATTCCGTAGATAGTCGTCCGATAGAGGAACGGGCTATTTCTTTATCGGTATAAAAGCGATGCACAATGATATACCAGGGTTTGCCGCTGAGCTGTGTTTCATACCAGGCACTGTCATCAGCTAATTTATGCTGTTTGGCAAATTTGAGTAAGGTTTGTGGCTCTCTTGCGCCAAGTATTTGCAATGTCCAGTGACTGGAATTCTGCTGTAACAGCCATTGATGATCATGAATGCCCATTTTAGTCAGTTCAGTTAAAGCAGGATGAATAGAGGGACTGCTAATGATGTCCGGTTTTTTAGTAGTGGACGGCGGTATTTTGGCTACGGGTTTTTTCTGAACGTTATCAGAAATAATTGTTTTAGCAGGTTCAGAAACAGTTTTATGTTTAATGATTTCCTTTGTTGGCGTTGAGCTGGCAATCAGAGTTTGAGTTGTTCTGGTTTCTGCTGGAGCAGCCGGTTGAGCCGGAGAATCAGGAATGGCTGGTTCATCAGGTTGTTCTGGCGAATCCGCTGTGATGCTATCAGTAACAGATATCGTTAATTCTTCAGTATCGGTTGGTGCTAGTGCT
>JAPHQX010000119.1 GCA_026196035.1 Gammaproteobacteria bacterium | reverse complement strand
TTAATGCCCGACTAATTTAATCAAGTATTTCTTTAACCCCTGGGAAAATAATATGAATCCTCTAATGACTATCAAAGGCACTTTGGCCGTTGGTTTTATCCTTGCACTTATCGTAGCATTTGGCATGGGCAGTGGTATTGACGGCTTAAAAGCCGCGGCAATGACATGGCTACATGTAATGGCTGGCGTAGTATGGATCGGCCTGCTTTACTACTTCAACTTTGTACAGGTGCCAGGTGTTGGCAAAGCATTGGCAGAAGCAAACGACGGTGGCCCTGGCCCAGCAGCCATTAACAAATACGTAGCACCTACAGCATTACTATGGTTCCGTATGGCAGCTGCTGTTACCTTTTTAACCGGCTTAAGTGCACTGGCTTCAATTGGTGGTGGCATGCAGGGTATTGTTGACGCATTCACATTTTCAAATGGCATGGCTATTATTGGTATGGGCGCATGGTTAGGCACTATCATGTTATTTAATGTCTGGGTTCTAATCTGGCCAAATCAGAAGAAAATCCTCGGCCTTGACGGACTGGAACACAGTGCAGAGACTATTGCTTCAGCTAAGAAAGTCGCTCTACTGGCTTCGCGCACAAATACAGCATTATCTATTCCTATGCTGTTATGCATGGTTGGCTATGCTCACCAGTTAGCATAAATCAGCACATATCAGCTAGAGCTCACTCTAGCTGATACCCAAGAAACGGCAGCGTCAGTTTTCTGAGCTGCCGTTTCCTGTTATATGGCTATTGTTTTGCAGTTTGATAAATCTCTGAATTGAAGTAAAATATCGTTTTTACGGCAGCTTTCACTGCCGTTTTTGTTTTTTAGGGCTCTGCTAAATCAGAGCTAATGGCAGGACAATGGCTGGATCTGAACACCTGATGACAACTTATGCCCCATTACCCGTTTGCTTTGATCATGGCGCAGGCGCTGTTCTAAGCGATAGTAATGGTAAAACTTATCTGGATGCCTTATCAGGCATTGCTGTATGTGGTCTTGGCCATGCACACCCTGCAGTGAGCAAAGCCATTAGTGAACAGGCTTCTCGACTACTACACACATCAAACCTGTACTGCATCCAGAACCAGCAAACCCTGGCCGATAAGCTTTGCAGAATTTCTGCCATGGACAAAGTATTCTTTTCTAATTCCGGTGCCGAAGCCAATGAAGCAGCCATTAAACTGGCAAGACTTTATGGTCATCAGAAGGGTATAGAAAACCCGGCCATTATTGTGACTGATGGCAGTTTTCACGGTCGTACCATGGCGACTTTAACAGCATCAGGCAATCGTAAAGTACAGGCCGGTTTCGAACCTCTGGTACAGGGTTTTATTCGTGCGCCCTATAACGATATTGAATCACTGAAAAATATTGCCCAGAACAGCGCTAATGTTGTGGCTATATTAATTGAGCCTGCCCAGGGTGAAGGTGGCATCAATTTACTCGACAAAAATTTTCTTGAACAGTTACGCACGCTTTGTGATGAGCAGGAATGGCTACTCATGCTGGATGAAATCCAGACGGGCATGGGACGTACCGGCGAATGGTTTGCATTTCAACATAACAATATGCACCCGGATGTGATGACCCTGGCCAAAGGACTGGGTAATGGCGTACCCATCGGTGCCTGCCTGGCCAAAGGCAAGGCTGCTGAAGTATTTCAACCGGGTAATCATGGCTCAACGTTTGGCGGTAATCCGCTGACCTGTGCAGCGGCTAATGCCGTCATAGATACCATCGAAGAGCAGAAGTTACTGGCAAGAGCTCGCGAGCTTGGCAACAGAATCATGACGGGCCTGGAGAAAAATCTGGCCGATATTGAAGGTGTAAAGGACATCCGTGGTTTAGGACTGATGATAGGTATTGAACTGGACAGGGACTGCCCTGAACTGGTTCAGCAGGCACTGGATAAAGGCCTGTTAATCAATGTAACTGCAGGTAGTGTCGTTCGCCTGTTACCACCACTGATATTAACTGATGAACAGGCCGATCAGATCATTACTACGGTATGCGATCTGATTAAGGCATTTGTATAAAAGGTTCTGGAAATACCCATGGCAACAAGGCACTTTCTTAGCTTACTTGATCTATCATCTGACGAACTACGTCAGATTATTAATCGTGCAATCCAGTTAAAAGCCATGCATCAGGCGGGTGAAATTTTTGAACCGCTGAAAAACAAAGTCCTGGCCATGCTGTTTGAAAAGTCATCCACCCGTACCCGTGTTTCTTTTGAAGCCGGCATGGCACAACTGGGGGGCCACGCCATGTTTCTGTCACCCCGTGATACTCAACTGGGTCGTGGTGAACCGATTGAAGATACCGCACGTGTCCTGTCCAGTATGGTGGATATCATCATGGTGCGTACTTTTGAACATGAAAAAATTGAACGTCTGGCAAAATACTCATCAGTACCCATTATCAATGGCCTAACTGACTGGCTTCATCCCTGTCAGTTACTCGCTGACATGCAAACCTGGACAGAACATCGTGGTGACATACAGGGTCATACGGTAACCTATATTGGTGATGGCAATAATATGTGTAACTCATATATTAATGCTGCAAGACAACTGGATTTCAATCTACGATGCGCCTGCCCGGAAGGTTATGATCCTGACCCTGAGCTGATCAAAGCGGCAGGCGATAAAGTCACCATTTTACGCGACCCTGAAGAAGCCTGTAAAAATACAGACATGATTGTCACTGATGTCTGGGCCAGCATGGGTCAGGAAGAAGAACAGAAACAACGTGAAAAAATCTTTGCTTCCTATCAGGTGACTGAAGAATTACTAAAACTGGCCAATGATGATGTTTTATTCATGCATTGCCTGCCCGCTCATCGCGGTGAAGAAGTGAGCGCTGAAGTGATGGACAGCCCACAAAGCGTGGTCTGGGATGAAGCAGAAAATCGTTTACATGCTCAAAAAGCATTACTGGAATTTTTATTAACACAGTCCTGATAGACGACCATAGAAAAACATCATCCGGCAAATAACATGATTGCAGGAAATCGATCTACCCGCTACCCTGAGGCTTATATACAATAAGCAATTTATCGGGAATTTTTTGTTATATTGAAGCTCAAATCATTCATGCCATTACAGCCCAAAAATATACTGCCACTAATATTCATCTGGCCTCATATTTTATTGGCTGAATCGACTATAGATGTTAATCAATGGCAAAACTGTCCAGCCAGCACAGGCGGCTATCAATCACCCGCTGCTTTTCCAGAAGACAAAAAAGATGAAACCCGTATTAGTGCCAAGCAGGTGCAAAATGCAGCAGGCGATATAACTATTTTTACAGACGATGTCGTTATCGAAAGAGATAAATTAAAATTACGTGCAGACCAGGTTATTTTTGATCGGCCTAATCAAAAACTGGATATTCAGGGCAACATTCACATCGATGCTGAAAATATGGGCATAGATAGTGAAGGCGGCTGGTTACAACTGGATTCAAATCTTGGTGAATTTACTAATAGCCAGTATTTTGTACCTGATTCACATTACAGAGGCCGTACACCAGATTTATCTCTACAGGGAAAAAAGCAGACATTGCTAATCAACAGTAGCTTCACCAGTTGCCCGGAAAACAATGAAGACTGGTCGCTGGACACCTCTTTACTAAAACTTAATCATGAAACACAAACGGGTACAGCAAAACACGCGGTACTCTGGTTTAAAAATATACCTATTTTTTATACTCCTTACATCAGCTTCCCTCTTGGCGATGAAAGACGCTCCGGTTTTCTAATGCCCCAGTTCGGCACATCCAGTTCCAGAGGCGGTGAACTTGGCATTCCATGGTACTGGAATATTGCGCCTAATCAGGATGCCATTATCACACCACGGGTGATGAAAAAACGCGGCACTCAAATCAAAACTGATTATCGTTATCTAACCCAGAATAGTAATGGGCAGATGAACATTGAATATCTCGACAAAGATAAGCAACTAAAAGATAAACGTTATTTAGTTAAATTTAATAATCATTCTGATATTGGTGAACACCTGGATTTTGACATACTTATCAATGACGCATCGGATTCAAACTATTTTGAGGATCTTGGCAGTAGCATTGCGATTTCAAACACCACTCATCTTGAACGTAATTCTTGTTTTAATTATGCCCAGGGAATATGGACCACCAGTTTGTTTGCTCAAACCTATGAAACCATTGATCAGGCTATCGCACTTATAAATCGGCCCTATAGACGTCTTCCTCAATTGACTATTACAGGTAAAGACAACCTGTTTGATAGTGACTTCACCTGGTCATTAAACAGTGAGTGGGTTGATTTTGATCATGAAAGTGACAGCAAAATAAAGGGCCAGCGATTTGATATTCAACCCAAAGTAAGCTGGCCACTGATGGGTAATGCCTGGTTTTTCACTCCATCGGCTGGATTTGAGTATTCTAGCTATACATTAACTGATGCTACAGGAAACCCAATCTCCATTGAAGATCGCAGCATCAGCATTTCCAGTATTGATACAGGACTTTTCTTTGAGCGTGAGGTCTCCGGCCATTACATACAGACTCTGGAACCCAGATTATATTACCTTTACATTCCATACAAAGACCAGAGCAACATTCCATTATTTGATACTGGAGAATATGATTTTTCTTTTGCACATTTATTTAGGGAAAATCGCTTCACCGGTATTGATCGTATTGGTGACAGTAATCAGGTCACACTGGCACTCAGCAGTCGTCTACTTGATAAAAATACGGGCAGTGAATTTTTAAGTCTAAGTATTGGTCAGATTTTTTACGATGAAGATCGACAGGTCACACTTGATAACACTGTTGCAACAAACAACCAGTCAGATGTCATATCTGAATTAAGCGGCCAGCGGAATAATTTTAAAAGTCGTGCAACTGTTCAATGGAATCCCGAGACTCGTGAAGCAGACAGACAAAGTTTTCAGATTAATTACAAAAATGATGCTCGTCAGATAGTCAACCTGGGCTATCGTTTTCGCCGTGACCCTGTTGATGAAACCAATAACCTGGAACAGACAGACTTTTCATTTAACTGGCCTATCAATAATCAATATTCTATCTTTTCACGCTGGAATCGCTCATTGACAGAAAAAAGAGATATTGAAACCCTGTTTGGCATAGAATACGATTCCTGCTGCTGGTCTATGAGAATACTGGGGCAACGCTATCTGACAACCACAGATACTAATGACTTCCATGATTCATCCATTATGTTTCAACTCATCTTAAAAGGACTTGGCAGCGTGAGTGATAAAGAAGCATCCAATATTATTAAACATGCCATACTGGGATACCAGTCGGATTATTAACATGAAATTAAAGACTTTTGTTTTCACATTCCTGCTCATATCAATCAGCATAAACAGCTATGCACTTCAGCAACTTGACAGAATTATTGTCGTAGTTAATGACGATGTAATTACCGAATCCGAATTTAAGAAAAAGATCAGTTTTTTTGAACGTCAACTAGCTGCTAATAATAAAAAAATACATGACAAAACAGCCTTGCATAAACAAATACTTGAACGCCTGATACTCGATGAAATTCAGATGCAACTGGCTGCAACGCAGGGTATTATTGTTGATGACATCATGCTTAATCGCATAATAGAAGATCTTGCACGCTCAAACAAACTAACGCTGGAACAACTACGAAAATCCATTATCAAAGAAGGCCAGAACTTTGAAGATTTTCGTGAGCAAACCCGAAATGAATTTACTGTTCAGCAACTACAAAAACGTATGGTATATGACAGAATCAATATTTCAGCACAGGAAATAGAGCAATTTATCGAACAACAGAAAAAATCTGGCGCAATTGCGAATGACAAATATCATATTGGTCATATTCTTATTGCCACACCAGAAGCTGCAACACCTGAAGATATACAGGCTGCTCATAATCGTGCAACAAAAATCTATGATAGTTTAATAGAAGGCGAATCTTTTAATGATGTTGCATTACGCGAATCCGAAGGACAGCAGGCACTCAAGGGAGGGGATCTTGGCTGGCGCTCACCCGCAGAACTACCACCATTATTTGTTAATGCTATTAAGAAACTTAAAAAGTCAGGCGTCAGCCCTCCTTTACGTAGCGCCGGTGGTTTTCACATCATCAAACTAATTGACATACAAACTCAACAACACTTGGTTCAACAAACACATGCCAGACATATTTTAATGAGCCCAGATGAAATTACTAACGATGATCAAACACGAAAAAAAATGCAGACCATAAAAAAACGCCTGGATAAAGGAGAAGACTTTGCAAAGCTTGCTGAAGAATTCTCACAGGATCCTGGCTCAAAAAATAATGGCGGTGATCTTGGCTGGTCAACGGAAGGCAGTTTTGTACCCCGTTTTGAAAAAGTAATGAACAGTCTGAAATTACAACAGACCTCTGAACCTTTTCGCAGCCAGTTTGGCTGGCACATCATTCAGGTGCTGGACCGCAGAAAACAGGATGAATCCACACAACTACTTGAATCTAAAGCCAGGAAGGCATTACACAAACGAAAATCGGATGAAGAACTACAGCTATGGCTACGCCGTATACGTGATGAATCCTACGTCGAATACGTAAATGCTAATTAACTGTTTATTATGCTTCCTGTAATTGCACTAACTCCCGGTGAACCCGCGGGTATTGGCCCAGATATCACTCTAAAAATTGCACAGACTGATATTAATGCCAAACTCCTGTGCTTTGCTGATCCAGAACTACTAAATGAAAGATCAGCTGCTCTGGGTCTCAACATTAATATTAATACCATTACTGACCCGGAGAAAACCCCAGCACACAAATCGGGGCAATTAACTGTTTACCCTGTAAAGCTAAATAAACCTTCAATCGCAGGGACACTCAATAAAAACAATGCATATTATGTTCTTGAAACCCTTGAAAAGTCTGTTAACTACATTAAAAATAAAAAAATTCACGCTTTAGTCACAGGTCCTGTACATAAAGGTATTATTAATGATGCTGACATCCCTTTTACAGGTCATACAGAATATTTAGCTGCGCTAACTAACGGCACGCCTGTAATGATGCTGGCAGCCGATACATTAAGAGTTGCACTGGCGACTACTCATTTACCCCTTAGCAAAGTCAGCTCGGCCATCACACAAACCGGACTTGAAAAAGTAATCCGCATTCTTCATCACGATCTGGTCAGTAAATTCGGCATAAGCAAACCTGAGATTATGATTTGCGGGCTCAACCCCCACGCAGGCGAGGACGGACATCTGGGCGATGAAGAAATAACCATTATCAAACCGGTTATTGAAAAACTTAGAAATGAAAACATGAAGCTTACCGGCCCACTACCAGCCGATTCTTTATTTACACCTCATTATTTACAACAGGCGGATGCTGTTCTGGCCATGTATCATGATCAGGGACTACCCGTACTGAAACATGTCGGCTTTGGCCATGCCATTAACATTACCCTGGGGCTACCAATTATTCGCACATCTGTCGACCATGGCACAGCACTTGAAATAGCCGGTACTGGCAAAGCTGATACTGGTAGCCTACATGCCGCCCTCACACTCGCCATTGAACTTGCTAATAAACACTTTAAACTCTATCAAACAACGCAACCTGAACAATAATCCATTTTCAATATGAAACATATTGCACGCAAACGTTTTGGCCAGAACTTTCTCATTGATACCGCCATTATCGATCGTATTATTCAAAGCATTAATCCACAACCTGATGACAAACTCGTAGAAATAGGCCCCGGACTTGGCGCTTTGACCTGCCCTCTACTTTCTATTGCAAAAAAACTGGATGTTATCGAGCTTGATAGAGATATCATTCCATTACTAAAAAAGAATTGTGCCGACAGAGGACAACTTACAATACATAATCAGGACGTACTAAGATTTGATTTTAAATCATTGATCCATAACACTGAAAAATTAAAAATCATAGGCAACTTACCCTATAACATTTCTACCCCTATTATTTTTCATCTGGTTAACTACACATCAATTATTAGCGATATGTATTTCATGTTACAAAAGGAAGTTATTAAACGACTAGCAGCTACACCCGGCAACTCTGAATATGGCCGACTATCTGTAATGACACAATTTCATTTTAATGTGACACCTCTGTTTCTGGTGCCACCAGAATCATTTGATCCAAGACCAAAAGTGGAATCAGCCATAGTCCGCCTCAGACCCCACGACACGCTGCCAGTGACTGTACCGGACAAACAGGCATTTGATGATCTGGTCAAGCAGGCATTCTCACAAAAGAGAAAAACCCTGAAAAACACCTTAAAGACCCACTGCTCGGTCGATCAGCTTCTGGCAGCAAACATCCAGCCTGGCCAGAGAGCAGAGGAATTATCACTTAAGCAATTTGCAGACCTCTGCACGATACTTCATCAAAGCTAATTTCAGTATAAAATTCGCGTCATTTTACTGACTAATTCTGGTACACTCACTGTTAGTAATCTCATTTAAGTGTATAACTGACCATAAATATACACCCCTGTTTACTTTCATAGTTGTTGAGCAATATTTTATGAACATCAATGATTACAAAATTAATATAGAAGTCATACCTGCTTATATAGAAGACCAGTCAAATCCTGCTAAAGATCATTATGTGTTTTCATATACAGTAACAATAATTAATGATGGTAGCGTTCCTGCCAAATTACTTACTCGTCACTGGATTATTAGAGATGCACATGGTGAAACTCAGGAAGTAAAAGGCGATGGTGTGGTAGGCGAACAACCTTATCTAAAACCGGGTGAGGGCTTTCAATATACCAGCGGAACACTGATGAAAACACCAACCGGCTCAATGAGTGGTAGCTATCAGATGATTACCGATGACGGCCATCAGTTTGCTGCCGATATTCCGGAATTTTATCTGGTAACACCAAACACTCTGCATTAATCATTAACTTAACCTTAATATTTTCATATGGAAAGAAGGGATAAGGCTATATTAGTTTGATAAAACAGCAGCATAGAAGTATAAGAGAATAAAATGTCCATCTATGCCATTGGTGATATACAGGGCTGTTACCTGCAACTTCAGCAATTACTGGATAAACTAAATTTTGATCATGCTAATGACAAACTCTGGTTTGCCGGTGATATTGTCAACCGCGGCCCGGACTCACTGGAAACACTTCGTTTCATAAAATCTCTGGGCGAAAATGCCATAACCGTACTTGGCAATCATGACTTACATTTGCTGGCCGTTGCAAATGGCCGCGGCAAACAGGGCAAAAAAGATACTATCAAAGATGTACTTAGCGCACCTGATCGTGACGAATTACTTGACTGGTTACTTCAACGACCATTAATTCACTATGATACAGAACTTGACATATGCCTGGTGCACGCAGGCATTTATCCATACTGGACAATTGAACAGTCATTAAATTATGCCAGTGAAGTCGAGGATATGTTAAGAAGCAATAAACATCACGAGTACTTCCACCATATGTACGGTGACAAACCCCCTAAATGGTCAGAGCATTTAAAAGGCTGGGATCGCTTAAGGTTTATAACGAATGTCTTCACACGAATGCGCTATTGCATGGAAGATGGACATCTTGCTTTAAAAGATAAAAGCGCACCCGGATCACAGGGCGAAGGACATATACCCTGGTTTCAGCACTCTCAACGGAACACTGGAAATACTGCAATTATTTTTGGTCACTGGTCAACACTACAGAGTACTGATGTTGAAAATCTATACCCACTGGACACAGGCTGCCTCTGGGGAGGAAAGCTTACAGCTCTCCGCATAGATAACAATGAACTCAATCAATATACCAGTATCGACTGCCCAGTATCACAACCAATTGATTACAAACATGGATATAAAGATAAAAAACACAAAGGATAATCTCTATTCTTTTCTTTGATAGCACCTAATAGTGAAGCTGTAATTGTTTTTTTCATCTGCATTAAAGGCCTGTTCAGACACAATATCCCATTCAGACAGATCAAAACAGGGAAACCAGGCATCCCCTTCACACTCTGCATCCACATGGGTTAGATACAAACGATCCGCTTTATCAATCATCTGTTCATAAAAACTGGCACCACCAATAATCATTACTTCTTCAGTATTGCCCGCCTCTTTCAATGCTGCATCAATAGTATCAACAACAATAACACCTTCAGCCATAAATCCTGAACGACTGATGACAATATTTTTTCTGCCCGGTAATGGCTTACCAATCGATTCAAAAGTCTTTCTTCCCATAACTATCGGCTTTGCCATAGTGACTTCTTTAAAATGCTTGAAATCTGCCGGTAAATGCCAGGGCAAACCATTCTCTCGTCCAATTAGACGATTTTTATCCATAGCTGCGATAAGTGAAATAATCATATTAATTTTTTCTTAGACAGAAAAAGGATAGGCAATTGGTTCATGATGCTGATATCCCGTTACTTCAAAATCATCCAGTGTAACCCAGGTCTCAAGGTCTTCCAGCGATTTGATCTCAGGATTAATTTCAAGTTGTGGAGAAGAAAATGGTTCCCGCTTAAGCTGAACATCACGCATTAACTCAAGCTGATCTTCATAGATATGAGCATTAACAATTTTATGATAAGCCAGCCCCGGCTTATTCCCGGTAATTTGAGCCATAATTTTCAGAAAGAAAAAAACCTGTACCTGATTAAAGTTCTGTCCCAGAGGCACATCACATGAACGCTGATAAGAAGTTAGATACAGCGTATCTCCAAGCAATGAAAATGTATGCGTATGCATGCAAGGACGAAGACAACCCATATGAAACTCACCAGGGTTATAAAAACTTAATATTTCTCCTCGATCATCAATGCCTTTTGAAAGGTTATCTACTATTTTGCGCAACTGGTCAATTTCACCGCCGTCTGGTTTTTTACAATGACGACCCTGAACACCATAAACACGGCCCATATCATCTTCACCTTTACGATATGAATTAGCCAACCAGGCTTCATTATCATTTGCATTTGCATCCCATGTCTTAGTACCTAGTACCCGAAAGTCTGAGGCATTATCGTAACCACGAATATACCCAAGAAACTCAGCAATTGCCGACTTCCAGTAACTTTTTCGTGTTGTCACTAATGGAAACTTATTTGCGCCTACATCATATGTCAAATCTGCATTTATAACGGTTAGGCAACGCTTCCCTGTGCGTTTGTTTTCTACCCAATGTCCTTCATCAATAATACGTTGGCACAAATCCAGATACTGTTTCATTTTTCACTCTGATGCTTCTTTTTGATTAAATAAATTAAAAACAAACCGAATAAAATCATCGGTATTGATAATTGCTGACCTCTTGTCATCCAGCCAAATGTTGTAAAACCAATATGATCATCTGGCATTCTAAAAAACTCGGTAATAAATCTGAAAGCACCATACCCAATCATAAAAACGGCACTCACCATCATACGTGGCGTTGATTTTGATGACACCAGCCAGAGAATAATAAACAGCAATAAACCCTCTGTAATTGCCTGATAAAGAGATGAAGGATGCCGAGCCACATGATCACCAAAATCCATAGCCCAGGGTAAATCTGATTCCGCTGCGCGTCCCGGTAATTCTTTATTGATGAAGTTGCCAATTCGTCCCGCGCCTAACCCTATGGGTACCATGGGTGCAATAAAATCACTCACCTGAAAAAATGTTTTATGCGTTTTTTTAGAAAAAAGGAATAACGCAATGAACACGCCCAACATACCACCATGAAAAGACATGCCACCCTGCCAGATCTTAAACAGAATAACTGGATTCTCTAAAAATGTAGAAAAATTATAAAACAGAATATATCCGACTCGTCCACCAAGAATCACACCCAGTGCACCATAAAAAATTACATCCGCAACTTGATCGCTATTCCATTCAGATCCAGGAGCTTTTGCTCGACTTACACCAAACAGCCATGCACCTAGAAAACCAAATAAATACATCAGTCCGTACCAGTGGACTTTTGCAATGCCTAAATCAATGGCGACGGGATTAATATCAGGGTAAATCAGCATGTGCGAATGGTATCAGAAAATTCAGCAATAATAGAAACTGAAACCAGCATAATCTAATCTGACTTATAAAAACATCTCTATCATGTGGTTTTATAAAATTTACACTATAAATATATGATTAGCTAAATTAATAACCTATGAAAAATAAGAGTTTTCTAATATGCTGTCTAAAATCACTATAAACAAAAAAATCTGGATTATGTTTTCTGTCATTTTAATCAGTTTAACCATAATTACTGCAACTACCAGTTACAGCCTGTTAAAAATAAAAGATGCTAATAGTGAATTATCCCTGAAGGAACACCCATTTAACAAAGCAGCTGTAGACTTTAATAACAGGGTCCTGCTTATCATGCAGCAATTACTAAAAGTTAGTGCAACCCAGGGAATGGCAGGTATGGACGAAGGCTTTACCAATGCCGCCAAGCTTGCTGATACCGTACCTCCACTCATTAACGAACTAAAATCGCTCGATCCACAAAATATCGATTTCTATCAAAATCAGCTACTCCCAAGCTTTAATAGTTATTATAACCTCGGCATAGAAATGGCCCAGGGCTACATGTACGGCGGGACGACTGACGGAAATGCTATGGTGCCTGACTTTAATAAAGCGGGAAAAGATTTAACTTATAAAGTAGATCAACTGGTTAACAGCGCGAATCAACGCAAGATTAAATTCATGTCCAGTCAACAGAATCTAGCGACTAATGCCATGAATATGACCATTGCTGTTTCGTCATTTGTCGCCATTTTACTGATAGCGGGCATGCTTATCCTGATTTATTCCATAAAGCCTCTGAATTACCTTAAGAATGAAGCACTGCGTATTGCAAACCGTGATCTCAGTAAATCAACTATTACATTCAAAGGTGAAGACGAGGTTGGTAAATTGGCTGAGGCTGTGGAAAGTATGCGAAACCAACTGGAAGAATCTATACATGAAATATCCGATAGTGCTGTGCAGGTATCAGAAACAGTAGAAACCATGGCAAGCTTAAGCACACGATCACGTGATATAGTCACAGAACAACAGGCTGAAGTAGATCATATTGCTAATGCATTAAAAGAAATGGCCGCTACTGTGATGGAAGTAGCTCAGAATACCAGCATAGCTGCTGAAGAAGCGGGTAAAGCATCAGATCAGGTTGCGAATGGCAATATTGTCGTAGGCAAAACAAAACAGGCCATCAATAATCTGGCAACTGGACTGGAAGCTACATCTAACGAATTACTAAAACTCGAAGAAGAAAGCCAGGCTATTGGTTCAGTCCTCGACGTAATTCGTAGCATTGCCGAACAAACAAATTTACTTGCCCTTAATGCTGCCATAGAGGCGGCGCGTGCAGGTGAGCAAGGGCGAGGGTTTGCTGTGGTGGCTGACGAAGTTAGAACGCTTGCACAACGTACACAAAACTCAACTCAGGAAATTCAAAATTTAATTGAAAATTTACAGTCAGGCACTGAGCGTTCTGTTATGGCTATGAAAGAAAGTTTGAAGCACAGCGAAGAAACAGTAGGGCTTTCAAAAGACACAGAGGAATCGCTTGAATCGATTCGAAGATCTGTTGATAGTATCCGGGACATGTCACATCAGATTGCAAGTGCAACAGAAGAGCAAAGTGCAGCCGAAGCCGAAATTTCGCGCATGATAACTAACCTGCTAAATATGATGGAAGAAACAACCAATGGCACAGTGCAGGTTCATAATGCCAATGAAGGACTAAGTAGACTGGCCACACAATTAAAAACACTGGTGTCTAAATTTAACTGACCAACCTTTCTCACAGGCAAGGCTTCCGCGTCCTCGGCAATTGCTCCTCGCCTTTGTCTCCTGAGTCGTTCTACCTCCTGCATCCATGCAGTCGTGCATTACTCCTCTACCACCTATATCCATATAGGCGTGCTCACGCCCCTTACCTACTTCCCTGTAGGCAAAAAACCACCCGTTCTTGCGTGTGAAGACGACACGCAAAAGAGAGTGGCGCCAGCCACACATGACTTAGGACACTACCTCAAATACCTTTCTCGCAGGCAAAAAAATACCCAGTCCGTATGAACTGGGTATTTTAAAATTAAAGCCTGGCAGTGTCCTACTCTCACATGGGGAGACCCCACACTACCATCGGCGCTAAAGCGTTTCACGTCTGAGTTCGGGATGGGATCAGGTGGTTCCACTTCGCTATTGCCGCCAGGCAAACCGGTTATACTCTTCGAGCACTCTCGTGTCTCGCCGAGTTAAATTCAGATTCAAGTTAGGAACACAACATCTCTTTCTAAGAGATTAATTAAGCGTTACTCAACCAAGTCACTTGGGGTTATATGGTTAAGCCGCACGGGCAATTAGTACAGGTTAGCTTCATCCATTACTGAACGTCCACACCCTGCCTATCAACGTTGTGGTCTACAACGACCCTTCAGAGATCTTAAAGATCTAGGGAAACCTCATCTTGAGGCCTGCTTCCCGCTTAGATGCTTTCAGCGGTTATCAGTTCCGCACGTAGCTACTGGGCAATGCCATTGGCATGACAACCCAAACACCAGTGGTGCGTCCACTCCGGTCCTCTCGTACTAGGAGCAGCTCCTCTCAAGTTTCCAGCGCCCACGGCAGATAGGGACCGAACTGTCTCACGACGTTCTAAACCCAGCTCGCGTACCACTTTAAATGGCGAACAGCCATACCCTTGGGACCTGCTTC
>JAPHQX010000131.1 GCA_026196035.1 Gammaproteobacteria bacterium | reverse complement strand
TCTGCCAGGTCAGCTGATTTAACTTCTTCTCCACTGACATCACTCAGTTTTGTGCTGGTAACCTGGATAGTGCCGAGTTCTTCTGCCGTCAGGGCTGAATTAACAGCCATTGTTAAGATGCTTAAAACGAGTACCGATTTTTTCATTGAGTCATTCTCTCATTATTATGGTCAATTCACGATCAGCTGCCCGGTGATCAGGGCATTTTTTTGCATACATAAAAATGTAAGCAAGCTGTTTAACTCAATTTATACGCAAATATTAGGCCAGTAATCAAGTGATTGATATTTCAGGAGAATTTAGCCAGGCTGGAGACGGAAGTGTTTGATATCACACAGTTGATGAATTAAATGACGCAATTATTAATATGTTTCGAAATAAAAAACGGCTGCTGAGAGCCGTTTTTTATGGATATGTGTTGTCAGCTAAATTAAGCCTGTTTTTTCTTACCAGGTTTTTTTTTGGGTTTGGCTTTTTTCATCATTTTCTGGATTTTGGCAAGTTGTGCTTTCTCCCATTTCTCGCCGGCTGCGACCATTGCCCGAACTTTGTTTTCACCAATTTTGAGTAATTCAGCTTCGCGTTTCATGGCAGCGTTTAGCTGATCTTTAAGAACGGCAATTTCAGCTTTGGCCGAGTCTTTTGTGGCTTTTAATGTGTCTTTGGCGGCCTTAAGGTCGGCGCGTAGTTTGTTGGCCAGGATTGTGCGTTTGTCGGCGGCTGCTTTACGATTTGTAGCGGCTTTTCTTTTAGGTGTTGCTTTTTTTGTAGCTACTTTTTTCTTGGTAGCTGTTGGAGCTTTCTTTTTGGTTCTTGCAATAGCTTTAGCCATGTTGGTTCTTCCTGTTAAAGTAATTGGTAAATAGGTACATTAATATCAGAGTAATCGAGTAGAAAATAAATACTTTTATATTTCTAATCTGACCAGTCAGATGTGGTTGTGTACCTATAGCACAGTTTTGATAAGAACAGAGTTAGATAGTTATTTATTCTTTTATTAGAATAAATATTTACCCGACCCCTTTTCAAATAATTGTGTTAATAGGGTGCGGCGCCTGGTTCTGGTGTTTCCATTTCTTCAGGTGGAGACACTCGGTCCTTGCCCATATAGGACTGAAATTCAGTGATATTGATTTGTTTATCACTATTGCTGTCTATATGGTTGAAGTTTTTAGCGATGTCTTCGCTGACTCTGGATTCATAAACGGAAATATAACCGTTAGAGTCGTGATCCATCTCTTCGAATGACAACAGAGCATCATTTGCCTGAATGCCCGTTGAAATAAACAGGCAGGATATTAGTGTAAGAATTAATCTTTTGCTATTCATGACGTTCTCCTCATTTAGAGAATCATTGGTTGAAACAGCGGTTTAAAGCCGATACGGTTAAATATCTGAACGTATCTGTTTAATAAATAATGAATAACACAAACAGGTTAATAATGATATTGATGCTAATCAATAAAGAACCCTGATTTTAGATTGCCTGTAACAGGGTAATAGTCGTGATGGGCTGTAGTCAGAATGAACTGCAGATACGTTTGACCGGAAAAGCTTATACCTTGACGTAAACCCAGCCCTGCTGCAGTCGTTTTACTATCTGTTCTACGGCAGTTCGATCCGATTTTGTTTCAGCAATCAGATCGGGTTCTATACCTAATGTTCTTAATCTGTCCATGGCATTACTGCAGGCAATGAAGGAGACATTACGGTTGGTTTTCATAATGCTTGCAATCCTGGCCTGATAGGGTGAAACATCTTTGCGTAGTAGGTCGATACCGCCTGCATTAGCAATTATCTCTAATTCAAATGGCAGTTTATTTTCCTGATACTGGCTGAGTATGGATTCAATTTTGTCCAGTGTGGCCTTTAGTTTATCAGGTGCTGAGCTGGCGATATGCATAATAATCCTGTTTGATTGCTGCATATTCACCGGCGTTAATTTAATGCCATTAATTGATTCAGCTGTTGTGCTATGGGCAATTTTGTTGCCTATGTAGTGATGAGATAACCAGCCGAAGGTAACACCTGTTATAAGAAAAATAATAGCCGCAGAGCAAACCTGGCGTAGATTGTTATATTTTACTGAGCTATTTACAGTGCCGTAGTCAGGCGTATCTATGATGTGGCTATAGCTTAACTGTACTGACTGTTTTAATTCGCAAAGTGCATTGACTCTGGCTGATAATTCACTATCTTCTGCCATAGCTTTTCTGAAAGCCATTTTTTCCTGGCCATCCAGCTCACCATCAACAAAAGTATTGATGAGTTCGTCTGAATAATGAGAATTCATTTTATACTCCTCAGGCGGGCGATCGATGCCTGTTTTTCTTTTACTTCAAGTTTTTCCTGCAGGCTTTTACGCGCTCTGTTTAAACGACTCATTACAGTTCCTACGGGTATTTCAAGGACCTCTGCTACGCCTGCATATGACATTGATTCAAGATCCACAAGTGTTAATACCTGTCTTTGGCTTAGGGGTAATTCGCCAATGGTGTTTCTAATCTGGTCAATGATTTGTTGTTGATTATGCCAGTATTCCGGTGTTTCATCATGCATGAAAACTAATTCATCAATATCTTCGCAAGGCTTTTTTTTGCGCAAGTATTCACGCCACTGGTTGTTTAATATAGCAAATAACCAGGCATCCATTGCCTGTTCATTTTTTAACTGATCCAGTTTCTGCATGGCTTTAGACAGGGTTTCCTGGGCAAGGTCATCTGCTAGCATAGCATCATGACACCATGAAAATGCCAGCCGGTATAATCGATTACGGCAGGCCTTGACCTGTTTAGCTGCCTGTTTGTCCTGACATGAAAATCTGAATATCGTCATTTTTTAAAAACCTGTGAGTTCAGATAGTAAGATGAGCTATCCGCCTACTTTATTCCAAATAAATTAATATTTTTGGAATATTTTTCCTTTCTGTTACATCTCTTTATAAACGGGCCTTATTTCCTGGCTAGCGCTATTTCTGTAAGTGTCTGATTTTATAAGTATTAAATAAATGAAAATAGGAGATTATATGAAAAAACTATTGATATTCACTGGCTTGCTGATATGTATGTTTAGTACCCAGCAACTATTAGCGGCAAAACCGTTTGCGGATGAAAAAGTTGTTCTGCAAATAAGTGATCCCGATCCCTCCAAACAAACACAGGTTCTTAATGTGGCCAGTAATGTGATTAAGCATTACGGACCAGACAAGGTTGATGTGGAAATTGTTGCCTTTGGCCCCGGTCTGCGCCTTTTATTTAAAGACAACAATAACAGCAGTCGTATCGATGGTTTAAATCAGAACGGTGTACGTTTTGCGGCCTGTCAAAATACTGTGAAAAAAATGACTGCATTACTGGGTGAGAAACCAGAACTACACGCGAACGCGACGCCTGTACCTGCTGGAGTCGTTCGTATTATCGAGTTGCAAAATCAGGGTTACAAATTAATCAAGCCATAAGACTTGCTGGAGGATATTTTAGTGTTAAATAAAAAAATGAAAAAACTTTTAATTGCCGCAAGTATTACAAATTGTTTGTTACTCGCGCCTGTTCATGCTGCCAACTGGTTAGCCTTGCAAGGTACAGAAAAAGAAGGTTCCGCGCCACGCGCCAAAGTCTGGGGTTTTATACAACCTACTTATATGCAGACCGATGGTACTAAATTACCTGTTCAGGGCTGGAGCGGTCAGGATACACAGTTCAATGTTCATCAACCGGATCTGTCCAGTAAGTCTACATTCCAGTTACAACGTGCACGTATTGGTGTTCGAGGCGCCGGTTTCCCACTGGATAACAAGATTAATTATTTTGTGCTGGCTGAATTTGGCAATAATGGCATAACCAATCCCGGCGGAGGTTCTGGCAGTGCCAGATTGACGGATGCAACCGTGACGCTAAATCATATCAAGGGTGCAAAAATTCGTGTTGGCCAGATGAAAATACCCATGAGTGAAGAAGTCTACCAGGGCATTATTGCTTTCAACTATATCAACTTCACCAATCTGGCAAACCAGCAGCTTATTGAGCGTCCTTTTCAGACAGATGGAAACACATCATGTAATCTTTCTAGTCATGCCTCTCCAAGTAATGATCAATATCTGAGATTCTGTAATGGTGATGGCGATATACAGTTTAGAACATCTGCGCAGGCGGTACGTGATATTGGTGTCCAGATATTTGATACCTTTAAGGTCAATGGCTGGGAACACAGCTATGCTGTTTTAGTGGGTAATGGTGGTATTTCCAAGCATGACCGTGATGATAATAAAGACACCACCGTGTACTGGTCTTCTGAAAAAGTTTTTTCAGGCCAGGGCCCACGCCGTCAGGGTTTGAAACTCTATGCCTGGGCAACCCGTGGTAAACGTTCTATCTATGATTCAGCTACTCTGAATGCTGGAGGTTCGCTGGAGGCTGCCACCGTTGAGTATGATCGTAATCTGACCGGTTTGGGTACAACTTATCTTGATGATAAGTACCGCTTCTGGGCTGAATATATCACAGCCGATGGTAGTATTTATAACGGTTCTACTGGCGGTGCCGTGCCGGGCGCAGTCGATAATGCGGGTACTTCAGTGTCACAGTTTAAATTAGAGGGAACCGGTGAAAGTGATGGTTATTATCTTGATTTTGGCTACAAGCTGACACCTAAAGTCGAACTGGATCTTCGTTACGATATTTATAATCGTGTCACTAACCTTGCCGCAGCAGCTGAACGAACCTATGAAACAACGACATTAGGGTTACAGTATTTCTTTAATAAGAAAACACGTTTCATGTTCAATTATGAACTGCGCTCATTAGAAGCGCCAAACTTGCCATCTACGCATAATGCTAATTTGACAGGTGAGGCCATGGATGATCGTATTTCTGCGCAGATATTTGCTGCGTTTTAATAATTTTATATATGATCATTATGTAATCTTACGGGTAAAAAAATCATAGCAAGACTCCATGGTTGTTATTTGCCCCGGCTATATGCCGGGGCTTTTTATGAGTAAAAAGAAGTAATTAAAAAAGGTTTCCTTTTTTATGCTGTTTTTCTGCACTCTCATTCACAGATTAAATTTTTATTTTTAGCTAAACTATTATTAGTTTTTAATCTGGAGTATGAATTATGAGTAAGTTTACAGCCCCGGCTGTTCTGGCCTTAACCTTAGTCTCTATTAATGCAAATGCAGATTCACTGGGTTTGTATATTGGTGGTGGTGTCTGGGATCATGAACCCGTGGGGTCATTTGGTACTGTTGGTGACAGTGTCATAGATGTTGAAACAGATCTGGGTTTCAGTGGTGAGACCGATAGTTATTTTTATGCGGCGTTTGAGCATTTTGTACCTCTGGTGCCTAATCTTCGCATTGAATCCGCATCAATGGGACATGCGGGTACGGCAGGTAGTTTTACTTTTAATGGTGTAGCTGTGAGTGGAAATTCATCAATCGATATGGACACAACCGATACCATTCTTTACTGGCGATTACTGGATAACTGGGTCAATCTTGACTGGGGTATTAATCTACGCAAGCTGGATTCAGACTTTACCATTGGCACTGAATCTGTCCTTGTATCCGAAACTGTGCCTATGCTGTATCTTGCGGCCCAGTTTGATATGCCCTTTACCGGCCTGTCTATCGGTGCTGATGTTAACAGGATCAGTTTATCTGATGTCAGTTATCAGGATGTCCGTTTCCGTGCATTATATGAAATGGGCGTAATCGGTTTTGAAGCGGGTATTAGATCAACGACCCTTGAGCTTAAAAATCTTGATAATGTTAATGCGGATCTGGAATTTAAAGGTGTAATGCTGGGTGCCTTCCTGCATTTCTAAAAAAAACAATGGCAGGGAAGCCTTATTTTTGATTTCTATGGTTAATTCTGAGAGTGTTTTGTTAGATATATTTAGATGGTTTCGATTAAGGTCAAAATAGCTTAATTAACTGAAGCCCTTATGCACTGCAGTAAACCATAATCAAAGGCGCCATCCAGTGCTTCATATACGGGTTTTAGCTTTCTGTCTTCATCGCTGAAACTTAAAAAAGCATTCTGAATGGTTTTGATTTCATTTTCGCTTAGGTCAACCACCTGTTGTAATTCAACTTCACCCAGTTCAATAGATTTAGCCAGGTGACCATAAATGGTCGTTGGTTTTAAATTGCGATGGCTGGCGATTTCATCTGCTTTCATGCCCGAACGTAATAGCTGCAGCGTTTCTTCCATTGTGTCGGTGGCTGATGAAGTGCCTGTACTGGAGTTGATGTGCTGTTCAATGATTTTTATAAATGCATCGGCATAGGCCTCGAGTTTTTTCTTGCCGACGCCGGTGATTTTTGAAAACTGCTCATGGTTCTGTGGCTGTCTGTCAAGCATTTCCATTAATGTAGCATCGTGAAAGACGACAAAAGGAGGTACACCTGATTCTTCGGCCAGTGTTTTTCGGCAGGCACGCAAAGCTTCCCATAATGTTGAGTTGGCATCTTTGAAATTGTTTTGTGTCTTGCGTCCACGGCTCTGGGATTTTGCCTGTTTAGTCTCTTTACGCAGGAGCAGTGTTTCTTCGCCACGTAATACCGGGCGGCATTGTTCGGTCAGGCATAAATTACCATGGCCTTCGATATCAACCGATAACAGGTTTCGAGCAATAAGCTGGCGGTAAATGCTTCGCCATTGTTTAGCGTCCAGTTCTTTTCCTATGCCATAAACGCTAATCTGATCGTGACCAAACTGTTTGATACGGTCATTGTCTTTGCCGAGTAGCACGTCAATTAGATAAGTGACGCCAAAACGTTGTTGTGTTTTGTAGACGCAGGACAATGCTTTCTGGGCGACAACTGTAGCATCCCAGGTTTCGACCGGAGTTAAGCAGGTATCGCAATTGCCGCAGGGTTCTTCCATGTGGTCATCGAAATATTGTAACAGTGCCTGTCGTCTGCAGGTGGTGAGTTCACTAAAACCGAGCATGGACTGTAGTTTGTGATGTTCAACTCGTTTGTGGGCTTCGTCGGCATCGGATGTTTCCATCATCTGTTTTAACATGATGACATCCTGCAGGCCGTACATCATCCAGGCATTGGCAGGCAGGCCGTCACGCCCTGCGCGTCCGGTTTCCTGGTAATAGGCTTCGATACTTTTGGGTAAATTAAGATGGGCGACAAATCGTACGTCAGGTTTATCTATACCCATACCAAAGGCAATGGTGGCAACAATGATAATACCGTCTTCATTTAAAAACCGTTGTTGATGCAGCTGGCGTACCTGTGTAGATAAACCGGCATGATAGGGTAGTGCGTTTAAACCTTTGGAACTTAACCATTCCGCCGTTTGCTCGACTTTTTTACGCGACAGGCAATAGACAATGCCGGCATCAGTTTCATGTTCGTTGCGAATGAAACGTAATAGCTGATCTTTGGCATTGCCCTGATTTTGTGAAATGCTGTAACAGATATTGGGGCGATCAAATCCTGAAACAAAGAGTTCAGCATTTTCCAGTGCCAGACGTTGAATGATTTCCTTGCGTGTTGCTTCATCTGCTGTGGCGGTTAATGCAATACGGGGAATATCGGGAAAACGCTCATGTAATACAGATAGTTGAATATACTCGGGTCGAAAATCGTGACCCCATTGTGAAACACAATGTGCTTCATCTATAGCAAAAAGGGCGATGGGTGAGCGCTCTAATAAATTTAAAAAGCGATCGGTCATTAATCGTTCGGGTGCAACATAAAGTAAATCCAGATCACCACGTAGTAATTGCTGCTCTACTTCATAGGCACTGTCTGCATCGAGGGTTGAATTTAAGAAGGTAGCTTTGGCACCCAGCTGTTGCAAGGCAACGACCTA
>JAPHQX010000025.1 GCA_026196035.1 Gammaproteobacteria bacterium | reverse complement strand
TTACTTATCATTGATGAAGAACACCGTTTTGGCGTTAAACATAAAGAGCAATTTAAAAACCTCCGTGCTGAAGTTGATATTCTCACACTAACTGCGACACCTATTCCCAGGACATTGAATATGTCACTATCAGGCTTGCGTGATTTATCCATTATTGCTTCACCACCTACACAACGACATGCAATTAAGACCTTTATATCAGAATGGAATGACAATCAGATACAGGAAGCCTGTTTACGTGAAATTAAACGCGGAGGTCAGGTCTACGTATTACATAATGATGTCAAATCCATCGAAAAAATCTGCAAGCAGATCGAGGAATTAGTTCCCGAAGCACGAGTTGAATATGCCCACGGCCAGATGCGGGAACGTGAACTGGAGCAGGTAATGCTAGATTTCTACCATCAACGATTTAATATTCTGGTTGCCACAACTATTATTGAAAGTGGTATTGATATCCCATCGGCCAATACCATTATTATTAATCGTGCGGACAAACTGGGGCTGGCACAGTTACATCAAATTCGGGGGCGCGTTGGTCGCTCCCACCATCGCGCCTATGCCTATTTAATCACGCCTCCAGCCTCTGTTATGACTAAAGATGCGATCAAACGTCTGGAAGCCATAGAATCATTAGAAGACCTGGGTGTTGGCTTCACCCTTGCAACCCATGACCTGGAAATACGAGGTGCTGGTGAATTACTTGGTGATGAACAGAGTGGCCAGATTCATGAAATTGGCTTCTCATTATATACGGAACTGCTTGATCGGGCAGTCAAAGCACTTAAAGCCGGTAAAATACCCGATCTGGATAAACCATTACATCATGGTACCGAGATTGACCTGAGTATACCCGCCCTCCTTCCGGATGATTACGTATATGATATTCATACACGTTTAATCATGTATAAACGACTCTCTGGAGCAGAATCCAAAGAACAACTTGATGAATTACGTGTTGAGCTGATCGATCGGTTTGGCTTATTGCCAGAACCTGCAAAGAACCTGTTTGAAATTACGGCTCTCAAGATTGCAACAAATGACTTGGGCGTGAAGAAAATAGACGCTTCAGCACAAGGAGCGCGTATTGTTTTTGAAGACAATGCTAATATAGACCCAACAAAATTAATCAAACTGATTCAGACACAACCTGATAAATACCGCTTTAATGGTAAGGATACATTCAATATTATTGGACAAATGGATGACTGTGCAAAACGTATTCGAATAATACAATCCACATTACAACAATTGACCTTTGAGGAGGCCGCCTAATGAAGGCGTTTACATTTTTAATACTTTTAGCTCTATCTGCATCTTCACATGCTTCAGATGTTGGTTATGAAGTTGAAATTATTATTTTTGAGGATCTGACTGGCATCTATGAGAATTCTGAACAGTGGCCAGTATTTGATAAAAACAACATACCCATTGAAGCTCCTAACTCACCAATCGAAGCTCTTAAGATAACCCCAGACAAGACATCTGAAATCAATCAAAAAAATGATTATTTAACCCTGGAAGAATACCGATTAACCAATAAAGTTACTCAATTAATTGAGCATCCGGACTATAATGTATTAATACATAAAGCCTGGAAACAGCGGGGTCTTGATAGTGACGAGGCCTTCTCAGTGTTTGTTGACTCAAGAACACAAACAAATATGACAGAACACAATAATATTAAACAGCAACCTGGAGATATCAATAGCCCCGTTAGCATTAAATCATTCATCACAGGCAATATAAAATTGATAATGAGTCGTTACCTACATATAAATACAGACCTTATTTACACAAAGCAAAAAGCACACTCTGCATTGAGCCCTGTAGATCTTGATGAAAATCCAGCTATCAAAGAAACAATATACCCAATCTTATTTGAGCGCAGGATGAGAAGTCGAGAAACGCACTACATAGATCATCCTTTAGTAGGCATGATAATATTAGCGACACCGTATAAAATTACTCAGGATGAAGACACACCTATAGAAACGCATAAAACGATTTAAAAAGTGATTCGTATACTAAAAATTAGATAAGCCCTCTTATTCTAGAATTGACATTAATTATTACCTATAAGTCACTGATTTTATATAGTTTAGTGCTTTTATGTACAAGTCATATAAATTTAACTTAATCTGATTTTCATCAGTCACCCAAATGGGTTACAATTATATGATCAAGTTCACAGAATGATCTGGACAATTTATCCATAATACTTAACAGCAGCACATATTCATCAATAACTAAAATAATAACTCAATATGATGAAACTCAATTAAATGAACAAAGCATTTTTATTAAGAATTTTATTCGGAGATAATTACAATGTTTAGTTCATTAGTATTTAGGACTTTATTTACTAGTTTATTAATGTCTACCCTTATTGCATGTAGTGGTTCTAGCACTGAGACCACAACAGGGATAACATCTGAGACTAACACCCCATTTGATAATACAAACAGCAATTCTGCCGCCTCCAATAAAACAGGTGTTGTAACGCTAAGCTGGACACCACCTACAGAAAATACAGATGAATCCACATTAACTGATCTAAGCGGTTACAAAATATACTACGGCTTATCTGAGAACTCTTTGACAAACTCAATTACGATTAACAATATTGGATTAACATCCTATGTAATTGAAAATATAAACACGAATACAACCTATTACTTCTCAATTACCTCAATAAATAGCCTAAATGTGGAAAGTGATTATTCAAATATAGTTAGTAAATTTATAACCGGTTAATTTAAGAGATTATGCTTAGATCCTTGTATTCCTAGACCAATACATTTTATCAAATACAAAAGATCAAATAATTTCAGCCCATCAATAATTGTATATAATTAGTGTACGTACAAAATATTTTATTATACGCACCCTGATTATGGAGGTTTAACAGATATGTCTTTATTTAAAAATCACATGGCAGTAATTGCCATCCCGATTATTAACTTCCTCTTCTCTTCTAATTTGTTTGCAGCTGACATTTATGTAGATAGCAATTTATCATCTGACTGCACCACAGGAAATTATTCTACTACAAATAGAAATTGCAGCGGCTCAGATGGAAATGCCTACAACACCATACAGGAAGCGGTTAATAACCTAAATACGAGTGATGATATTTATATTCGTGGAGGCACATACTATGAGAATGTTTTAATAAGTGGCCGCACATCACCTAATGGAACAGCGGATGACTACATAACTATGCAGTCTTATCCTGGCGAATGGGCAATCGTAGATGGACAGAATAATGAACAATATACCATTGGTAAAAATAGAAGCGGTAGAGACGAAGGCAATGATCTTGCTTACTGGAAATTTGAAAGACTGGAAATTACTGGTGGCACAGATGGATCATCAGGCGGAGCTGGTCTTTATTTAAATGGAGGTCCATTTATTGTTAGGTATTGTTATATACATGATAATGTAGCATCAGCTGCAAGCAACAACCCTGGTGGTATTGTAGGATACACATGGACAGATTCCATAATTGAATACAACTACTTAGAGAATAATGGAGACACTGGCGGTGACGATGGAAACTCGGCTAATATCGCTATCTTCGGTGACTATCTACAACAAACAACAGGAAGAGATGGATTCACTAATTCAATACCCTCAACCAGAAGAAATGAAATAAGATATAATTATATTTCAGGAAGCTCTATTGGCTTTAAACACAAAGGAGCTCAACTTTTTACAGGCCGCAACCCAGGCACATCAGATTATGATGATACTTACAAGGACTGGGGAGACAAAATACACCATAATTATTTTATTGGACAACGCAGAATATCGTTGTTGATAGAGCAGGATTTTGCCCAGGCTTATAATAATATTTTTGATAACTCACCGGCTGCCATAACAGTTAACTATGAGCCTAATTTCCAACTATATAAAGTAATAACATATAACAATACAATTATAAATCCACGCCACGCAGCTATTAAAAGATATGGCTGTGATTACTTCCCATTCACTGAAAATGAAAGCCATTATGGAGCAGACTTCAATAATATTATAGATAGTCACGATAAAGAATATGGCCACTGGTTTACATCAACAGCCATTAATGTTTTTAACGGTTGTGGAAGCTATAATCCAACTTATACAAATCCTGATATATCAAATTATTTTATGTCTCACAATTATTTTTATAGACCCGATGATGCAGATATTTTTGATTATGGATATCCAAGTGTTTTTTATACAGTAGCTGAATTTGAAGCTCAGTCTGAAACCGGAGGTTCAAAAGTTGCTTATACTAATCCTTATGATGCAGGCAACCGTTTGTATAAAGGCACAACAGGCGCAAATAAGTTTAAAACATTAGGATCACATCTCATTGAAGGAACAACAACAATAGCAAATGGAGGTATTGCTATTCCACATCCTTACCTTTCAGGGATAACATTGCCATCATATCTTGGAGCAGTAAATCCAAATGACAGCAACTGGATTGATGATCTACTATGTTTGACAGATATAGAAGTCTTAAAGAAAGGTGGTACAGGAGGTCCTGTTTGTACAGTACGCCCAAAGATTATAGATACCCTTGAAGCAAATTAAGATTTATATTTCACGCTTATCTCAATAAGCCTGTGCAAAAGCAATATAGTCGACAGTCTTTATATATTAGATATCAACTTGATAAGCAGCCTGAGACGTTTCAGGCTGCTCTTTTTACTAATTCACACAAATCTATCAGGTATCATCTTTATTCATTAGTTTCCATAGTAAGACTTTCGAATATACTCACATCTAAGCTTAACTTTAGTTGTGATAAAAGGTATTTATTAATTACCACAGACACAACATAAATAATAAAAGCTATTAGATAAACCATAACCTATAGATGTGCAAAGCAAGTAACACAATTATTCATCAGGACTATTAACATAGTTTAAGCTAATTACCCGCGTAAAATAGCTTTTATTTTTTTAATACATGACAAAGTAACATATCTATGTGTTGGCAGGGTTAACAGAGTATCTGCAAAAAGCTCTGCATTTGGATACTCTCCCTGATGTAGAAAAAACTCTTCTAAGCCTTTTATTTTATTCAAAGGTTTTTCATACATTTTACTTGCACCTAATCCAGCCATTTCCAATTTACTAAATAGCTGATCACGTTGATTTTTTGAGTTAGCTAGTACAGGATATCTAATCAAATTTGGTATATTATCATTTTGACAGCTTACAACTGGTAAATTAACAACTCCTGACTTAGAGACAATATCTGATATCCGTAGTATATTTTTTTCCAAATGACTATGCATATAAGCTTCAATATTTGAATCCAGTATTGAAATATTGTCATAATAAATTGAATTGATGCTATCTAATGGCTTAAATAGTGTTTTACCAAGCTTTAAAAAAGGCAATCCGTGAGGAATGAAATACAATCGAGGATGTAGCAACATATTATATAGAAATATTTTCAAACGATATAATAGCGATCCTGATATTTTTCTAATTTTTATAACCTCTGATTCATTAGGTAAAAACTTTTTTAAGTTATCATTTTTACATAAAACAGCCCCACCACCCAAAGTACTAATCGGTTTACCTCGACCAAAACTCAGTATGACATAATCACCTTGCCAAAATTCATTATCAGACATACGTGGAAACGATTGCGCACTATCTTCAATCATGAAGATATTATTTTGTGTACAAATCTCTCTAATTTTAATCAATTGTTCAGGTATACCAAACAGATTCACAGCAATAATTGCTACAGTATTTTCTGAAAGCTTTTGCTTTAACTCTTCGAGATTAATCCAGGTTTTTTGGTACTCAAGATCTACTAATATCGGTTTTGCACCCGCATATAGTACAGCACTAACCAGTTCCGGGCAGGCATAGGCAGGAAGCATAACCTCTGGTTTTTTGGCATCTGAACATGCGATTGCAGATATAATGCTAGCGGCAAGTGACTCTGCCCCTGAATTATAGAAAAAGACATCAAAGGGCAAGAGCTTTTCCCGTACCTTAGATAAGGATGAGGATGTAGACTTCCATATGATCCTGTTACCCGCTGGTGGTAGTTGATAGAACATTTATCTTTTTGATGGACTCCATATCGTTATACGCTTACCAAGTGCATATGCAATAATTGCATGAGCAATGGCTAGATTAACTTGTATAAAATAAAAAGGAATTTTTATTATTGTATTTTCCCGCAAAGAAGGCACTACGATGCCAACAATTACTATACTATAAAACAATAGCTGGAGTATAAAAACCAACAGATATAATGGATGGTGCCCAAGCAGAAAAAATGACGTAATTAATAATAACAACATAAACCATGGTACCATCCATCTCATTATTTTATGACTCCATACTTCAAATGAAAAAAAACCAAATTTAAATGGATTCAATACATCTGGTCTCTCGAATATAGCCGACATGCCTCTTATAACTGTACGCAACTTCCTGGCATATTCACCATTTTTATTCTTTATATCTTTATAATAACCAATTATTTTATTATCAGTAACTGCAACATAACCTTGGCGACTACAATTAAGTGCAGTATTAAAATCACTTGGAATGGATATATCCCACTCTTTACAGATACATTTACGAGCAGCAAAAAAAGAACCGCTTAAGCCAACTAGACTATAGACCTCTGATTCCAGCTTCCTAAGCCACATTTCATACTTTACATATGCACCTTCACCAGCAATAGAACCATTTTCGGAAATAAATCTATCCTCACTTGAAATTGCACCTATACTTTCATCAGAAAATCTTGATACGATTAATTTCAATGCATTATTATCAATACCTGTTGCAACATCCGAAAAAACCAATATCTCACCCTTTGCAGCATTAATGGCTTGTAATTGTGCGTGCTCCTTGCCCTTTCGCTCATTCGCCCTAACAAGGCGCACATCTTGGTTAATGAATTCTTTAACAATATCATCTGTAGCGTCGGTAGATGCATCAGATGCAACAAGTATTTCCAACATACCTTTCGGATAATCAAGTTCTAAGGTATTAATAATCTTTTCACGTATTCTAGCCTCTTCATTATGTGCTGTAATAATAAAGGTCAACATGGGGAAAGAGTCATTTAAAGAAACCAAATTTTTCTTTCGTTTAGGCATAATCAATAAAAATATTGGGTATAGAAAATAACTATAAACAACCCCAATCAGTGAAAGCCAGAATAATATCTTCATTAAAAACCTCTATTATAAAAAAACCGTTACAATACTTAACTTAAATTGATAAGTATCAAGGCGTAGCATCAAGTAGCGATACAATAGACTTTAGCTTCGCTCCTTTACTTCGATGTATTTTATCAACATATTCTATTTTTATTAAAATAACATCACCTAGGCGTTTACGCAGCTGTTTAATTAGCTCAAACTCAGAATTATCATCATAGTTACTTTCTTTAACAATAAGAACATCGACTTCTGACTTTTTTCTTTGAATAAATTGCATTTCTTTTACTGGAAATCCTTTCATAACAGGACTTAATCTTCCTATCTTTTTACCATCAGGTGTAATTATTACATCATCTTTTCTTCCTGAAATTTTTTCCATTACAGGAAATGGACTTCCGCAATTACATTTTTTATCTGAAAAAGATCCTCTATCTCCAATACGATAACGAATTAAAGGCATTACAGGATTAATGAAACTAGTACATACAATTTCTGATTCTTCTCCGGGTTCTGCTGAAGTGCCATCTTCACGTAAGAACTCTACTAATCCATAATCAGTATGTATGTGATATTTACCTTCTACGCATTGACTAACAAAAACACACATTTCAGCTGCGCCATACTGGTCATATACTGGAACACCAAATACAGATTCGATTATACTCCTTTGTTCAGGAAATAAAGTCTCAGCAGAAGTAGTAATACCTTTAGTTACACCCCTTAAATCTATATTGTGTGATTTTGCATACTGTGAAATGCAAAATAAACTCGAAGGATAGGAATCTATATAATCCGGACGGTAATCTCTTAGCTTCTGTATATAAATAGGTATATTTATATTTGTAAGATGATATGAGGAAAACAATAAATTTTTCTGGAAATAACTATATCTCCAAAATGGAGGCTTCTGCTGATCAGATGAAACGATTATACGGCCACCAAATGTGGCTCGCTTACCTTTTACATCAATACCAACATTACTTAAAAACCTATTATAGAAGGCATAATTTTTTTGTCGAGATTGCGCATTAGAATATATTTTCAATGGGGTCCCTGTAGTCCCCGTAGTGTGAATAACAAACAACTTACTTACATCGAATCGTTCATTAATAAAGCTTGCCGGTGATTTTCGTATTTCACTTTTTTCAAGAAGAGGAAGAATCTTCAGATCGTCAAGTGAATGAATACCATTCAAATCAATATTATTTTTGTTAATTAGCTCCCTATAGTAAGGCACATTTTTTGCCGCATCATTTATTGAATTTAAAAAGGCAGATTCCATGTATTTGTTTAATTTAGCCATGTCAAATTTATAATGAGACAACACAGATTTGTAATAATTATTATAATTACCGCCATATCTTATAAGCTGTGTTTTTAAGCCATATATCGAAAATGCCAGGTTTTGCAAAAAAACTGGGGATTTCAATAAAATTGTTTCTAATGTTAATTTCATAAAAGACAGGCTCAAATAAGATAACCAAAACACATCATTAAATAATATCTATTCTTATTCCCAATACAAAACAGCATCAACCCACTTATAATCATAATACAATACACTTAATTCCGAGTTCTGATAAAATAATTTTACATATAACATATTGATTTACTATTCAAAATATTACATTATTTTTTAGAAGATTCTTTTGATACTTATTTATAAGTAAATCGTGTTTATGAAATTCTGCAAGGGTTCGACTATCTTTAAGTAATGGGCCAGCTGTTTGTTCCTGAAAAACTATATCCGGATTTGCATTAATCTCTATCAATACTGCTCCTTTAGTAGAAATTGCAACATCAACTCCAATTAGCTTATAAAAAGAACATGATTTCTGTACAATTTGAGCAATTTCAATAACATCAGCCCAATATGGAATTTGGTAATTATGGAAACTTACATTTGTATCTGGATGCTTATGATATTGATTCCCATGCTTATCATATGCGACCTCCATTAATGTACCATTCTTGTGATCAACACCAACTGCAACACCTCCTGCGCTCCAGTTATCAACAAAAGCATTTCCTGAACCAAATCTCATAGATGAACTAAGAATCATCACTTCATTAGAATTTGTCAGCAAACTCACTACTCGAATAGTATTCAGCGAGTTATTTGATATTTTTGATATTTCACTATCCTGTATAATAACTTCCTGTATTATTGCTTTTTCTTTAAAGACGTAATCAGAAAGACTACATTCTGCTTCTTTAGTTCTTATCACAATACCAGTTGAATTTTTAATAGCAAGAATTATCCCTCTGCCAGCATGGCCTAAAACAGGTTTTATTATTAATTTATTTACTCCAGAGCTTACAAATATATCTTCAATAATACTATGGCAATCATCCGAAGGATCGATTATCCCAAAGCTATGCGGTAGTTGAACACCCATAGATTTACATAATAGCTCACTTACGCTTTTATCATTAAAAAGTATTTGATATTCGAATGGCTGAACATCTTTTCTCAATTTAATTCTGGGATATGAATTATATGATGACCCATAGTAGAAAGCCCATGATGATCTGTCCTTTTCCCAGAATCGACATGGCGAGTAATTATCTGGATAATACTTAAACTTGAAAAATATAAATAATAAATCCTTCGCAACTTGAAATCTTGATTTTGTACATTCTTTCCAATTTACCAACCCGATATAACAATAAGGGAGCGCAATAAATCGAAGCATTCGTCTAATTAATGGGTGACTTTCCGCAAGCATTTTATAACTCTACCTTTAGTGATTGTTTGATTTATATTTATTAATTACACCCAGCAGCTTCTCTACATCTTTATCCCAATTATATCTTTCCTTAATCGCTCTTTTTCCGTTACTACCATAATCGAATGTTGACTTATATAATTCGCTAATGGCTCTTACCACATCTTTAGAATCTCCACCTTTAAAGGTAATACCACACTTTTCACTATCTAAAATAGTTTTCATCGGTGTAGCATCAGATGAAATAACAGGTATGCCACAACCCATATAATCAAATATTTTATTAGGAATGGTTGTTTCAACATGCTCAGTAACAAGATGTGGTATTATTCCGATATTACATGCTTTTATATAACTAAATAATTCAGAATGATCAACCCAGCCTACCCATAAAACATATTCATCAAGACCTTTATCAGTAACCATTTTTTTTAACTTTTCTCTAGCATAACCATCGCCAACTATAACAAATAAGAAATCAGGTATCTCAAGTACAATATCGGGTATTGCATCGAGAACAGTATGTATCCCCCTTCCCATCTGTATTCCACCTGTATAGATTAAAGAGAAATGCTTATTAATTATATCAATATTATTACTAGTAAAATTCAAATCATCCTTAAAATCACTTAGTCGCGGAGTATTACTAACGATGGTAACTTTATTACTTTCGCCACCTCCATTTGTAACAACTCTTACAGCATCTTCGATGACAACTAAAACGTGATCCATATGTTCAAACGAATAACGCTCAACATACTTAGCTAAATATGGATTTCTAACAATAAGATTCAATCCTTGATATTTTCGTAATTTCCAGATATCCTTAATCATTGAAACATAATCCTCTGCCATATCAAATATAACCGGGATTCCAAATCGCTTTCCTGCCCAAATACCAGCTATCGCCATTGGGAGATCACGAACAATAACAATGTCTACTTTATGCTTATTGATAATTTTATCTAGAAATACTTTCCAAACAGGACTAAAGAAAAGCGGGAATGACATAAAATAATTTAATTTATCATTTCTCCATGATTTAATTCTATGGATTTTTACACCATTAATTTCTTCATATACTTCATTTTTTTTCAAGTTACGTGAGGCTATATGAACATCATGCCCTTCATTCTTCAATGCCTCACAGATTTTTTCGACTCTAATGTCCCAAGGGTAATCTGCATCCCAGATATATAAAACGTTCAATTCACTAATCCATCCTAAATATTAATACTACACTTTTGGATTTTTGATAATTATTCATATCAGTAGCAATTGCTACATTAACAACATCAACCCATGGTTCGATAAATGCAAATAGGGATCTAAAAATACTTGGCAAGCTATTCCAGAAGATTTCGAATGGCAACCTTTCATAAAGAAATATTTTATTTAGCAATATACCATTAATGTTCGCTGCTAAACGTGTATTTATAGCTTCTAGATCATAAAGCCTTTCATTAAATAAAGGCTGGCCTTCATACTTTTCCTCAAAAGTGCTTCTTTTTACATACTTTAATCCATAGTTAGTTCGAAATGGGACTTCCAAGAGCAAATAGCCACCTGGACGTATTTTTTTTTGTATCTCATCTAATGCAATAATATCGCCAGTATCTGCTGGCGTAATCATATGAATGACTGATATTGAATATACCAGATCAAAATATTTATCCGGATAATTTAAATCCTTAGCATTAGCGTATTCGAAAATAACATTGTCTTTAGCAGAATAATTTAGGTAATGTTTTTTCCACTCAGAAAAGATAGCAGTATCGCATAAGTCTGTTGCATGAACTTTACCTTTAATTTCTGACCCTAATAATAGTGACATCAGTTTCGGACTGCCAATATCTAAAATATTAACACCAGCACCACTAACATCTTTTAAATTCAATATAAAATTTGATAACAACTGAAAGATTGTTACTCGCCAATAACTTATTGGCAATATAATTCGCTTTAAAGCTATCCTAAAATCGCCACAAAGCAGCGATCGAAAACCTAATTTAAAAGCATAGCCAATTATTTCTACTTTAGTAAGCCTATTATTATTATAAAACATGGTTCTACTCTACTATATCTAGTTCAATCAATAGTGATTCCGCGTAAAACTTAGCCGCCCAATTCGGATAACAAAAATGTATATACTTACCCCATATTGGAAATGATCCCGCAATTCCACCACGCAGATTTACATTCCCTTGATTTATTGCATGAAATGACTTTAAATTTTGATTAATTTTTTTAGCCAACTCAGCAAATTGTGGTTTATTCGTATACTGACTATATTTAGACATAATAATCGCTAGTTGCGCATTGCCTGTTAAACAACTGTATTGATTATTAGGTGACCAGCCGCTTCCATATGTCCCTGCAATCTCACCACTATCAGATATTACATTTTTGAGATTATCAAGCGATTTAGTTACAGTTGATATATAGTGACTATCATTAAAGTAAAGCCCTGATTCAAGAATGCCTCTTAATGTATAAGCAATTGTGTGCGTAAATGGCTTATCATGATCACGCATATTAAATGACGCCTGATTAAACCAGCCATCTTTATCTTGCTGAGTCAGACACCAATCAATATTACGCCTACATGCATCAGAATATTTTTGATCAAGAGTTATTTCATGTACTTTTAACAAGCTCCATGCCACTCTACTGTAATATGCATGAGGAATATTGTTTGCAGCATATTTTACCCATGATCCATTCTCATCCTGCTGCTCTAGTAACCAGTCTGCCGCTTTTATTGCTGCATTCCTATACTTCTCATCCTGAGTCTCACAAAATGCTCTTGCAAAACCAAATATAACCATTCCGGTATCAAATACCATTTTCTTTTTAAAATAGCTATCAGGTATTGCGCCATCGTCATGCTGAATTTCAACAAGCCAGTCAGCCATCTTAATTGCTCGTTGTTTATATATCACATTTGAATTATGCTTATGGTAATAATCGAAAAATGTTTCAATAATGTAGCCAGTCGTTTCTGGATATGAGGGTAACCAGCCATGTATAAGATGATAACCTTCCGAAACACCTCCATCATCTGTACTATCCTGCGCCAAAACTAACCAGTCAATAGCCTTATCAAGATGAACCTTACTTTCATGAACCTTAGTCTTAACCCTAAGAAGATCACTCATTATTTTATATACTATGTTTTTAAATGTTAAAAGCCTCATAATCCTTACCTTAATGACTTAATAATGATTCATATACATCATTAAGCTTATTAATCGATTTTGTAATATTGTAATTATTAATTATTCGAGCTCTAGCTGCACTTCCAATAAGTTTTCGAAGTTTTTTATTTCGCTTCAAAAGAACAAATACATCTGCCAACGCGTCAACATCATTCAGCTCAACTAACATACCATTATGTGTGTTTTGAATTATTTCCTTCATACCGCCTACAGAAGTGCATACAGGCGGCACACTACATGACATCGCCTCCAAGACACTCATAGGCATTCCCTCGTGTATAGAAGTATTAACAAAAACATCAAAGCCTGGCATAACATCAACTATATCAATAACATGACCATGCATTCTAATTACATTAGCCAGATTATAATCATCTATCTGTTTTTGAAGATCATTCTTTAGAGGGCCAGTTCCAAAAATAGATACTACAAATCCGTTTATATCATAGGGCTTTATTTTAGCTATAGCATCTATCAACATTTTAAGGTTCTTAATCCCAACTAAACGTGAAGTCGCCGCTATCCATAGCTGGTCATCTTCTATGTTATATTTTTCTCTTATTTTTATTTTGTAATCTTCACTTTTATCTTCAATTATAGATATCGCATTACTAATTTGCTCGACTCTAACGGAACGATATTTTTTTACTAGTATTTTTTCGATGTCTTTAGAAACAGCAATTATACAGTCTGTTTTATAACGTAAAACAATATTCTCAACTATACTTAAAGCATAAGATTTTAGCATCTTCAGTGTTTTAGGAACAACTTTCAATCCATGAAGCGTCCTAACCACAACAGGATTTGAAAGTGATTTATAGATAGCAATAGACGCAATCACATGACTCTTATAATCATGAACATGAATAACACTTGGTTCTTTAATATTTATATAATATACAAGTTGTGCAATGATAGATAATGAATTACATTCATCCTCATCAATGACATTAATACTTATTTTATTGTCTGATAACTTTTTTGCTAATTCTCCTTGACTAAACAAAACCACAATAATTTCATCTCTAATTTCGATAGGCGTATTTAATATCGTTTCATATAGCTGAACTTCTGCTCCTGCCCATAAGTCTCCGGTCATAATATGCATTACATTCATATCTCTACCACCTAACTCTTTTTCCCTGTAGACGCATAATTATAATTAGCATTAAATTCTTTATTTTTCCTAGTATAGGTACGATTAGCTTGGGATTCCTAATCATCGCTTTAAAAAGAAAAATAACCTTTTGTCTTTTTAAATAATTATATTGATTTTCATATTCCTTATATATTTTTTCATCATCCAAAAACACCGATACATCATCAGAAATTATTGCTTTACTAGATTTACTTACCATTGTCATACTGGATTGTGCCGCATCACCAGAGACTGGAACTGGCTGAAAATATTTTGATCGTTTAACAAAATGATATGAAATTTCAGGTCTCTTATCGGATAATATTTTACAATCCAATATCATACCTGTATTAAACTTATCAGATGGTGCATCAAATAAAAAATTTCCTAAACTGTATGCTATAACGCCAGTCTTGTATTGTTGAACACCTTGAATCACATGCGGGTGAGAACCAATTACTGCGGATGCACCGGCTTCAACAAATGACTGCGCTTCTAAGACAACTCCATAGGGAGGGTAAATACCCCATTCGTAACCCCAATGCGGCAAAACAACAACAGCATCAACTAATTGATTCAAACGTTTAATATCATTTATAACATGTACATTCTTTCTATCAATCTCATTTTGACTCTTTTTATCAACTAACGGGTCTCTATTCCATGTATAATTAACAATGCCATCGTAGATATTTGCAATATATTTATCAGAACCAGCATTTCTTTCCAAACCCACCCAATTATAAGCAAGTATCCCAATTCTAAACCCATCATTTTCATGTATAACTGGCTTACAATAGAAGTCACCATAATCACGTTGACCGCATAACTGTAGACCTGCCTCTTCACATATAGATACTGTCTCCTTAAATACATCAGCCCCATAATCAAATGCATGGTTATTTGCTATACTTAAAACGTCAAATCCTATAGCCTTAAGCGATTTAGCCAATTCAGGAATACCGCATAAGCGCATGTCTTCAGTATGTGCCCTACTAGTTAACGGCCCCTCTAAGTTACCTATAAGGATGTCCGAGCCATCTAGAACATTATTTAATTTTTTAAAGGGAAAATCACTGCCGAATTTCTTTATTACACTTCCAATACCGATTCCACCGACTGTATAGTCGCCTGTCGCAATATCACCAACCGCTTTTATATTGATAAGTTTCATATGGCAAATAAACAATTACATTAACAATCAAAGAACCTAATCATATTAATAACCGTATAGCTACTGGATTTACCCTCACCATACGACGTCTGGGTTTTTTCAGATTGTTCAGTAAATTTGTCATCCTCTATAATTAAACTAATGTAACTCGTAACCGCATCAATATCAGCGCCAACTGTAATACAATATTATTAATCTACAGGCTTCATATAACCCAAATGAATGATTACTTAATCATTCCATATAATCAGAAGATTGCCTGTAAAACTATAAAATAAACATATAGATTTAAAATAACCTACATAATCCATTCTTCATTTTGACATTTTTTAATGCTTCTTACTATAAATCAAATTAATAATATATTTACACCTTTGCTAATGAACCTTTTAAATCTTGAGATTGATAATTATTGTAAATCATTCTAGTCGCTATAATTACTGCCGTAAGGTACCAGTAATGAGGGTAATATAAGACAGAAAGAAATGTTGCGGAGGCGAAAAATCCTGCTAGCGCAGCTATAAAAGATAAAGCAAGAGCATGTAAATATTCAATATCGCGATTCTTTTCAATATTGAGAGATTTTAAAAAAAATGCATCTTTCACATTATAAACTAGAAGTTTGAAATAGATAATAACACCAAAAACACCTAATTCCGGGATAAGCGTGAACCATAAGGAATGCGCAACCCTACCACCCATCTCTCTGCCAAACCAGTCAGTCTGGTATTCTACAAAACGCCATTGAAAATTATTACCACCAACTCCGAGCGGGTTATCGAGAAACATATACCAACCACTCGTCCAGGATTGAAGTCTAGCCTGTGCAGTACCTTCATTTTGATCTGTCACAGTACTCATCTCATTTAGATAAACTTCCCCACTATAATAATACACAAACAATCCAACTAAGAATATCAGCATTAAAGACAACATCTTTTTAGTACTAAATATCCAGATAAAGAAACCAACAGCCAATAACCCAACAAAACCACCTCTTGAGAAAGAAACTACAATCGCAGTAACGCCAGCGGCCATAGCAATTCCATAAAATAATTTTCTTTTAAATTCGTTTTCGTACATGAACAAAAAGAAGCAAAAGGGCAACCAAATATTTACATAAATTGCGACATCATTTTCATCAAAAAATATGGCTCCTGGTCCATATCCTTTATGAAAAAGACTATATACAGAAATGTAGGCCATAAGAATAATTAAGAAATCAATTACTTTCTTTAAACGATTTATTGAATTGACACATATTGTAACCGATAAAATAAATGGGACGAACTGAACCATGTTTAAAGTAGTTTGCAATGCCCAGTAGTTATTCACTGCAAATGGAATATGCAGCGCTGTTAAAATCACAAAATACCAAATCATTCGAGTTTGATTAGATTTGCTAAGCGAGATCCCGTTATTGAGAAGATAATAAACCAAAATAGCCGTTGCAATCATCCCGGGCTTCATAAAACTTATCGGCAATATATCTTGTGGTCGGCCATAGTCAATAAAAAGATAAAAAAGAATAAAGAAAAACCATCTATTGGTTATATCTGGATTTAATGATTCGCTATTCATGATTATCCGATAATTTGACAAAACCAACGATCATAAAATTATATATATTCATCACTTGTATTTTCATAACCTTTAATAAAATATTCAATAATTACATCAACTATAATATTATTAATAGATTGTCTAAAATAAATTTAGACAAGAAAATATCAGATTCAATAATCAATATCATTTTTAGATTCCTTCACCTCAAGCATTCCTAAGCTCTTTAATTTTTGAGAATATCTCTCTATCAAATAACCAAAGATAAACCACATAAAATCCTGCACCTACAATTATTTTTAGAGCAACAGTTAATGCCAATTCAAAAGTCCCATTAATATTTACGGCCAATTTAAACAAAATACTTTCTAAGAAAAGCAACCCGGCAACCATTACTAACGACCCGAAAAATGAGGAACCAATATTCTTTATATAAGCACTGATATTAACACCAATTTTCTTAATTGTTATTATTGTCCAAAGACCACAAACGAGAAAATAGGTTGTAAACCAAGGTATAACAATACTCTCCATCCCATAAGGAGCGGCCAAATAGAACGAGAAGCCCATCGATAACGCCAAGGTAACATAAAAATACAAAGTCCAATTTGGCCTTCCTTGTGAGTAATGAACAAAACTATTAACTGCATTTAAAGAGGTAACAATCTGTGTGATACATAAGAGCTTAAATATATATATCATCGGGTACCATTTTTCGTTAAGCAATAATTTTATCAAGTCCTCGCCTAGCATATACCCGCCAATAAACATTGGTGTAACAATTATTGCTGTTACCTTGACAACATTGAGATAAAATCTATTAAATTCAACTTTTTCATTCTGCAGCTTTGATAAAACAGGATAAGATACCTGATTTATTAATGTGGTTATTTTTTCGGTAGGTATTTGAGCAAGTTGTAACGCAAAACCATAAAGCCCAAGTGATTGAGATGACCATGCTCTACCAGCAAAGAATTTATCCGTCTTATCGAAAGTATAATGAAAAGTCCGCGCAACTAGAACATTGGTACCAAAGTGGATAAATGATTTTGCTTGCTGATAATCAAAATAGAAAAAAGGATACCACCTAACCTTCCAATATGTTGCTATCAGCCGTGTTATAGTAATAATAAACATACCGCCAACCAGTGCCCATACACCTCCTCCATACAGCGCGATCAGATACATACCAGCACAGGATGTAACAATAGAGATAAGCCCAATGACCCCAATCGCTTTAAATTCCATATTTTTATTTAACAAACTAGTCGGTACAATTAACAATCCACTAATTGGAAATATAATTGATATGACCTGTATTAAAGGTAGTATACGTGGCTCATTGAATATTAACGAAATGTATTCAGCACTCAAATAACAAGCAATAGAGATGGTTACAGACACCGCCATAATAAACCAAAATATTGAAGACAGCTGATGTTTGGTAATATCCTTTCTTTGTATTATTGCGGAACCTAGACCAAGGTCTACGAAATATGCTCCATATCCTGTAATTATTGTGGCCATTTCCATTAATCCGTAATCCGAAGGATTTAATATCCTGGCAACAAGAACCGTAACTGACCAGGAAAATAGTTGACTAAAGAACTTAAACAACGCCAACCACATAGCGCCTTTAAAAGCTAATTTTTCTAATGACATTAGTTTACAACATATTTATTAAATATAATTTATTTTCATACTGCATAACAGGTTAACCTTTAAAATAATTTAATCACATATTGTTATTTAAAAATAAATTTATCTTTATTATCAATAGTAAATTTCATCATCTTCTCATAAAGAGACTGATATTCTGGCAGTTCATTTTTTCTAAATTTATTACAGTGAAAAAGTATAAAAGCAATAAAATATCTATATACATCATCCATTGACAGATCATAATGATTACAATATCTTTTAACTAGACCAATCAAAAACTCACTGAACCAGTTTTTATCAAAAAAGCTATCTGTAAATGAAATATAGTAGCCTTCGAACGCATCATACTTAGTGACGCCTCCCTTAGAAAACCTGATCGATGTAAACAATGAAAAAAGGTCGAACAATGGAGGAAATCCAGACCCCAACCACTCCCAATCTATCACACCCCATTCGTTTGAGACTTCATCAAGGAATACATTATTAACAGCAAAATCACCATGCTGAATGTAATGAAAGAAATCAGACTCATTAGATAAAATATCATCCAATGGAGCATTTAGATAATTATAAAAATAATCATTATCAATGGCAGAAACCTTATGACTTAGATTCTGTAAACATATATCCTGTATATTAATTTGAACATCTGTTATTTTATCAAGAAAACCTAACAAATCATCGTTCATATTTTGACTTAGCATTTTACCAAAAATATATCGTAGGCTTTTACCAGCAACAGCTGTCTGAATCAAAATGCTTTTATTTAATGATTTACTATAATAATCAGAGCTAGCTACTTTTATTTTGAATTTATCAAGGTGAACTTTACAGTCAGAAACCATATCTAAATTTCTGTAATCACGCTCCATATCGTCAATATGAAGATCTGATTTGTAACCAACTTTACCAATTAATACAAGATCACCATTTAATTTGTTATAGAAAAAAAGATAATGCTTCATTAAGTATTTGGCTGTCATACACACACATACCAACTCTAATCCTTCATATTTTATGATGTCAACTTCGTCTTGAGTAACTCGTTTTAATTTATCATATCCCGTAATAAAACATGAATCATTATTAAAACTTCTACTAGCGACTAATATCAAGCCTCTAAAAGGGTTATAAATTCCCATGCTATTAAAAATAGTTCTTTTGATGTAACTTTTGGCAATAGACTTGAAAGTAAATGGCTTTTCATTATGATTAGGCAAATCACTCGCTAACCACTTTATATTATTTATATAAGGTACAATAGTCATCGGCTCATCTGAAGAGGAGT
>JAPHQX010000148.1 GCA_026196035.1 Gammaproteobacteria bacterium | reverse complement strand
CAACGTTTTATGGTGGCCCAGTAATCATGGTCTTTTACGAATTCTTCCTGATAACGATGAACATAATGGATGGTATCATCCACACCAATACCGATGCAGATTGCTGCGATAGTAATGGTCATGATGTCGAGTGGAATTCCCAGTACACCCATCAGGCCGAGCACTGTACCGGCGGCGATCATGTTTGGAATAATCGACAGTAATGCCAGCCAGAATGAATGAAATAAAATAATAAACATAATCAGGATGGCGAGAAAAACAACGCCTATGGTTAAGATTTGAGATGTGTACAGGCTTTGTAACATATTGTTATAAAGTACCACCATCCCTGTTAAATTTACCTGGTCTTCATCCAATTCCAGCTGGTGTGTTAGTTGTTGCTGAATGTCCTTCAGGAACTGATCTCGTTGTAAGGACTTATCGGATTCAAAAATGCGAATGCTGAATCGAATCTGATTTCCGTCTTTATTCATATAGGGTTTTATTAAAGCGTCTTTAATTTCATCGGGCACGCGTTTATAAATAATGGATAAAAAGAAGTCATCAAGATCCTGATTATTTTTTAATTGTTCGAGCATGGATATGGAGCTGTATATCGATAATACTTTTCCAGTTTCTTTCAGGGATTCGAGGTATTCATGAACCGCCTTAATCTGTCTCATTTTGTTATAGTTAAACCAGTAACTGGTTGATGTAATACCGAGTTCGGTATCTTCTTCCAGTAACAGGTCGAATTCATCTTCTTCGGTAGTTTTTTTAGTTGTCGCATCATTGGTAGTGCTTTCTTCTTTAACAAAAAATGAGGCTGGCGCATCAATAATAATATCCAGGGGAGTGGTGCCGCCGAGTTCTTTGTCAATTAATTCCATGCCCTGGTAGATTTCAGTATGTTCCTTGTAGTAATCAATAAAGCGATTCTCAACGGTTAAGCTGGTTAGTCCATAAACAGCGGTAACAACCAGCAGGATATACAGGCTGATAGTTGACCAGTTAAAACGTTTGATAAATGATGCAATGCCGCCAGTGATTGCGCCCGTCACATCATTGAGTTGCGGCTGTTTTCCGGGGTTAAAAAATAACAGGATGGCCGGAAAAAATGTGAATGTCAGTATAAAAGCAATGCCGATACCAATAACCATCATCCAGCCAAAATCAATGACGGGTCTTATACCGCTGACTAATAATGAACCAAATGCAACCATGGTGGTGATGGCGGTGTAAAAAGACGGCAGAAATTTTGAGCGGACAGTTTCAGATACCAGTTCAAATTGATTAAGTTGTGCATCTGCTGCATGCAGTTCTCTATAACGAACGATTAAATGAATCACCAGTGAAAGGGTAATAATAAGTAATATCGAAATGAAGTTAGATGAAACAACCGTCACGCGCCAGTCAAGTAAACCCAGTAAACCAATCATAATGAGGCCTGAAAGCAGGCAGGTGATCATGGGTAAAATGACCCAGCGGGGCTTTTTAAATGAAACAGCGAGAATAATAACAATGAAAAGAATGACGCCTATACCAAAGGTTTGCAGATCGTGCTGTATGAAAGCTATAGAATCGGCCACAATCATGGGTACGCCACCCAGATAAAGTTTAGCTTTATCTCGATGCTGATCCATTAGCGAGCGGATGCTGATGATCAGTGCTTTTTCCTGATCCTGTAATATGTGATTGTATGACTTGAATTCTTTACTGATATTTTCCAGTTGCTGTTGTTCATCAATGTTAAGTGGTGCTAGTAATTGCTTTTCACGCAAGTTGTTACGTTTGTTAAGTAGCTCGTGATATTTCTGGTCGCGTTTCAGGTTGACCTGAAGTGCAGTGGTTTTAGCGTCGGGGCTAATCAAAAGATTGTAATACAGCGGGCTATCAAGAAATTCTTTTCGCGCCATAGACATATCCATATCCGGTGTTTCCAGCGTGCGGATGCCATCACTTAATTCACCCAGTGTGACAGGCGGGCTTTGAGTTAATGGCACATCAAGGATAGTGGTTATCGATTCGGCTCTGTCCAGTCTGGATAAGTTGTCTCTTAATTTTCTGATGTCATCTAAAACAGTTTGGCTGAATAAATCATTATTGAGTGGTGTATAGGTGATAATAAGAAAGTCATCAGAACCATAACGCGCCTTGATGGATCGATAGTATTTTAATGCCTGATCATGCTCTAGAACCAGAGAATCTGCAGAGGCATCAAGTTTGAAGTTTGTGGTATAACTGGCAAAAAATACAGTAATAGCCAATGTCATTAAGACAGTAATCAATGGCTTTTTAAGGATCAGATTGTTATACAGGTTAAGAATTGTTTGTTTCATTCAGTGACTCTGTGTATTTATTGTTATTATGTTTTTCGATGATTATCTATTCTTGTTATCAGTAAATCAAAAAGTATTATTAATTGTACATGATAATAATGCCGGCACCTGTGATTACCAGCAGTCCGCCTAGCATAACACTTGGATTAATATGTGTATGTTTAAATAGAATAAATGAAAATAAAGCAACAAATATAGGATAGGTGATTTCAATCAGGCTTGCCAGAGTCGCATTTTTGCTTTCAATGGACATAAATAACAGAATGCTGGCAAGAAGGCTGGTCAGGCCTATGGCTGTAATAATCAGCTTGTCGTGTGTTTCTAGTGCTCTAAATGTTGCATAGTCGCTGGCCAATGTATCTGAAAAAAAAGGTGCGATTAGCAGTACAGGTATGACTGTTAATACAAGTACACCATAGAGTGATATTTTCTTTAGTGCGTGATCAATGAGCGGGTAATGAATGCCCCAGATTAATGCGGCACCTAATGCAGTAATGTACCAGGGTAGAGTCATGATTAGCTCCAGTTAAATTGTGGTGTCTATAGCGGGTTTTATCTCTGCTTGTTGTTAATCATTTATAGTTGTCTTTTGTGCCATAATCACTTACATATTTGTTTTTCTGAAAAAGGACGTTCTGCATGGGTTCTATCACAGACCTCATATTACTGATTGTCATTGCTAATGGCATACCGGTTTTTATGCGTTTTGTCTTTGGTGGGTACTGTGCATGGCCAGTTGATTTTGGAAAACAGCTGGCCGATGGTCAGCCGATATTAGGTAAATCTAAAACCTGGCGCGGTATATTAACAGCTATGGCAGTGACGCCATTATTCGCATTTCTTCTGGGTTATTCGCCTGAAACAGGCTTCCTGGTAGCCGCTTTCTCTATGCTAGGTGATTTGTCTTCAAGTTTTGTTAAGCGTCGTATGCATATGCGGCCCAGTAGTATGGCGCTTTTTCTTGATCAGGTTCCCGAGGCACTTTTCCCGGCAGTTGTTCTTATGGATGTTTTCAATCTTAATATGGGCTCTGTTATTTTGGTGGTGACAATATTTATTATTGTTGAATTATCGCTGTCACGTCTTCTGTATAAATGGGGTGTGAGAAAACGCCCTTATTAATGGTTGTGATACTATTGGTTTAGTTGTCATATTAAGATGATCTAAGCCATGAAAATAAATAATCAGGAAATATATAACTGGCCAAATTTTGTTAGTCTTGTGCGCATTCTACTGGCGCCATTTATGTTGTTTCTGGCGATACAGCAGGAACCTGCCTGGTTTATTGTTGTATTGCTACTATCAGAATTTACAGATGTACTCGATGGTTTCCTGGCGCGTTATTTAAATCAGATAACTGATCTGGGTTCTCATCTGGATAGCTGGGGCGACTTTTGTGTTTATAGTGTTCTGGCTGTTTCAGCCTGGTTGTTATGGCCTGAAATTGTCATTCAGGAAATAGTTTATGTTGCTGTGATTATTATTAGTTTTACCTTGCCTGTGCTGATAGGTTTTATTAAGTTCAGAACTATTACCAGTTATCATACCTGGAGTGTAAAGATCGCTGTTGCGGTAACAGTGATTAGTTACATACTTTTATTTCTGGATATATCGCCCTGGCCATTCAGGCTGGCCAGCCTTGTTTGCGCTTATGCGGCCCTTGAAGAAATCGCTATTACCCTGATGATTGAACATCTGCATGTTGATGTGCGCAGTTTAAGGCAGGCATTAAATTATCGAAAACATAATAGCTAGCTTCTGTAATTGATAGCACTGGTTATAGTGTTTAAACCGGCTTATTATTATTTTTATGAATTCATTACCTGATCAACTATACAGTGCCTCAGCAACTCGTCAGCTCGATGAGCTTGCCATAAAAGATTTTAAAATACCCGGTTATACATTAATGACCCGAGCCGGCGAGGCTGTCTTTGAGGTATTACAGAATGAGTTTCCATTAGCCAGGCGTATTCTGGTTTGTTGTGGTGCGGGCAATAATGCCGGTGATGGTTATGTTGTCGCCAGACTGGCTCATAAGGCAGGGCTGGATGTCGATGTGCTGAGTCTGTCTGATGTTTCACAACTGACGGGTGACGCAGCACAGGCTTACAATGACTGGAAATCTCTAGGTCATCAATTAATCAGAATAACACCTGAGTTGCTTGATCAGGTCGATGTCGTTATTGACGCATTGCTGGGGACAGGTGTTGACCGTGAAGTTACCGGTGAATGGAAGCTTCTGATTGAACAGATTAATTATGCATCAGTACCCGTAATCTCCGTTGATATTCCATCAGGCTTAAGTGCCGATACCGGTGCGCTGTTTGGAGTGGCGGTAAAATCTGACATTACCGTCAGTTTTATCGGTCTAAAAAAAGGCCTGTATACTTCTATGGGCCCTGATTATGCCGGCCGCTTATTTTTTGATGATCTTGATGTGCCAGCAGCAGCTTATAAATCCGTGAGTGCTGATGCCCGTTTATTAAACTGGGATCGTTTACAGGCACAACTTGTAGCGCGTAATAAAAATACCCATAAAAATGATTTTGGTCATCTGCTGGTCATAGGTGGTGAGCACAGTATGGCGGGTGCAGTAAGACTGGCAGGAGAGGCTGCATTGCGCAGTGGTGCGGGACTGGTGACCATAATCACCCGGCCCGAACATGTTTCTGCGATTAATACCGGTTGTCCCGAGCTGATGGTCATAGGTTCAGCTAAAGGTCAGATTCCAGATCAACTGCTTAATGAATCAGACTGTATTGTCCTAGGTCCGGGTCTGGGACAGGGTGCCTGGGCGATGAATCTATTGTCTCAGGTGTTGCAGAGTCGGAAGCCTAAATTACTCGATGCTGATGCGCTGAATTTACTGTCCTCTGAAGACAGTGCCAGAGATGACTGGATACTGACCCCGCATCCTGGCGAAGCAGCCCGATTACTGGGATTTTCGACCCATGAAATTCAGCAGAATCGTTTCTGGTCAGTGGATGAATTACAGCAGCAATATGGAGGCGTTATTGTTCTTAAAGGCTGCGGCACCCTTGTTAAGCAGAAAGATGATGTCATCGAGTTGTGTCCCTATGGTAATCCAGGAATGGCCACCGCCGGTATGGGTGATGTGTTATCCGGTATCATTGCAGCACTGGTTGGCCAGGGTTTCAGCTTGTCCGAGGCGGCGCGACTGGGTGTTTGTGTTCATGCAAAAGCGGGTGATCTGGCGGCCTTAAAGGGGCAGCGAGGTTTAATGGCGAGTGATCTTTTTGCGGAAATCAGAACACTGGTTAATCCTGGCTGAGATATATGACTAAGCTCAATCTTCATCTGGCCGATGAATCGGCACAGTTAGCGCTGGCAGCAAGAATAGCCAGGCAATGCCCTGCGGGTGCGGTGATCTTTTTGCATGGGGATCTGGGCACGGGTAAAACGACCTTTGTGCGTGGCTTCCTGCAGGCCCTGGGTCATCAGGGTGTGGTTAAGAGTCCCACCTACACACTGGTCGAACCCTATCTGATTGATCACAAACATATATATCATTTTGACCTCTATCGACTGGCGGATCCCGATGAACTCGAATATGCAGGTGGGCGGGATTATTTTAATGATCAGGCTATTTGCCTGCTGGAGTGGCCAGAAAAAGCAGAGGGTTATCTACCCCAGGCCGATCTTATTCTGCATCTTAGTTACCGGGATTCCGGTCGTGATGTGATTATTGAGTCAGGCTCTGATCTGGGTGAAACCCTGCTGGGGTCGCTCAATTCTTAATAATCTATTTAGATAGGTGTGCTATCTATTTAAAAACATTGAATAAATATCTTTAAAAGGCTTGCTTTTTTCAGAAAATCAACGAAACTAAGACTTAAGCACTCAGATGGTTTCGAGATGTAATATGAAAAAACATCGCCGTAAATTTATTTCTCAGCTCGCCGGATTAGGCGGACTTGCCGCAGCTCCTCTAATAGGGCGTGCGGCGTCAGCTTCTGTGCGCGTCAAAGATATTCGCCTGTCACAGCAGGAAAATAAGACCCGACTGGTTTTTGATCTTAATGGGCCGGTCGATCACAAGCTGTTTACACTGCATAAGCCGGAACGGGTTGTTATCGACCTGAAACAGACTCAGTTAGCCAGTTCAGGTATTCTTGAAAATTTACGTGATGGCTTGCTGACCGGTGTGCGTACCGGTGTACGTAATAAAACTGATTTACGTGTGGTACTGGATTTATCCGAAAAATCACGGCCCAAAAGCTTTTTACTGCAGCCTTCAGGTGATCAGGGTCATCGACTGGTTATCGATCTGAAAGATCCCGGTACCGTTACTAAAAAAACCAAACAACATAACAAGTTACGTGAAGTGGTTATAGCCATTGATCCCGGTCATGGTGGCAATGATCCCGGTGCCACCGGCCGCATGGGCACTAAAGAAAAAGACATTACCTTACAGATTGGCCGTCGCCTGAAGAAATTAATTGATAAACAGCCGGGCATGAAAGCGGCCATGATTCGCAGCAGTGACAAATTTATGAAACTCCGTGAGCGTATTAAAAAAGCTCATGAAGTGAATGCGGATTTAATGATCTCGATTCATGCAGATTCTTTCCCGGACAAGCGTGCCCGGGGCGCATCTGTCTATGCTCTGTCTGTGGGCGGTGCGACTTCAGAAACTGCACGCCTGCTGGCCGAGAACGAGAACAAGGTTGACCTGCTGTTTGGTAACGTCAACCTGGATGATAAAGATGAAATGGTTAAACATGTACTGCTCGACCTTTCATTGACTGGCACGATTCAGTCCAGTCTGGATATTGGTGACGAAGTCTTAAAAGAGCTGACCCGGGTCGGTCGAGTGCATAAGAAAAAAGTTCAGCAGGCGGGTTTTGCCGTATTGAAGGCGCCGAATATACCGGCCATCTTGCTGGAAACTGCCTTTATTTCGAATCCAAAAGAAGAGCGTAAATTACGTAGCCCTGCGCACCAGACTAAAGTATCCAAAGCGATATTGCGCGGTGTTAATGATTATTTTGTTCGCAAGGCACCCCCAGGTACCTGGCTGTCAGAAAATAGAAAAACCTACAAAATTAAACGCGGCGATACCCTGGCATCCATTGCAGATCGTTTTGATACCAGCATAAGTCGTATCCGTTCACGAAATTCTATCCACACCGACAGGTTGCAAGTGGGTCAGACTATTTATATACCTGTCACCTAAGCATTACTCCAACAATAATAATATTAAGATTTTATTGCCCGCTTTATGCGGGCTTTTTATGTACAGGGATGTAAGGCAGGTTTTTGCTCCTGCAAAACCTGCATTCCCGCTATCCGTGGCAGTCGTATGCCGTGGGGCTGCGCGACCCACATGGATGTGGGGAGTTAGAGTAACGCAGGAAGCAGTTAACGAGCGACGTGTATCAGGATATAAAAACTACACTATGAGCTAGATTGTTGAGGATGTTTAGTATTAATTATTAGAAGTCTGTTTTCGGCCAATAGCAGACACTCGGTAGAAATGAAAAAGGCGACTAAAAAGTCGCCAACGTATTTTAGGGCGGGACATGTCGTTAGAGTTTTATGCTTTCTTACGTCTAGCAAAACCCACTAAACCAATAAGGCCCGAACCAAATAGCCATACTGCAGCTGGTACTGGGACAGCAGAAACAGAGTGGGAGCCTAGCTGACTAAAATCATCTAAACCAAATGATACCCATTCTGATGCAGGATCAAAGGAATCAGATCCGATAATATCACCAGAAATAATGCTAGAAGATCGAACGAGCGTATTATTTTGTGAACTCAGAGGTGATATACCCCACCCAAGACCGGGATCAGTACCGATCTGCCCAAATATATCAAGCAGACTCAATGAGTCACGTAAGACAATCGCATCATCACCATTAAACCAACCCAAGTTATCTGATGTTTGATCGGCATACGATAATAAGCTTCCGTCAGCTCGAGAGTCTGCGATAACAAATACATCTCCGGCCGCTAATGTGGTATTGGATAATCCAATAGTTCTGTATGGAGTGATTTGTCCATTCATATAAATCTCTATTTGCATGGTGCCGAGATCCAGGGCTGAGGATGATCCGTTATATATTTCCAGAGCTTTGTTATAGCCGCTCCCCTCAATATATTCTGAGAAAAATATGCTTGATGCTTCAGTGGTTGGCAGTAGCACTGCGTTACAAGAAATGATAAATAGAAAACTAGTTAACCCTCGTGACAAAATTGTATTCACTTTGTTTCTCCTTTTCATAATTCACATTTTTAATTAATACTTTATACTTTTTTACGTCTGGCAAAACCTGCTAAACCAATCAATCCTGAGCCAAATAACCAGACTGCTGCGGGAACGGGTACAACTGTTGTATCCCTAACCATATAAGTGCCTATCCAGCCGTATGCATGTTCGGCTCTATAGCCAGCTTGATAGTTTCTGTAAACATCGATGTAACCAGTATTATCCTGATACGTGCCCATCAGGCGCAAAACATTTCCTTCGTCCATAAAGAAACCATAGCTACCCGTGTAATTTACAAGACCTGATGTGCTACTAAAAGAACCGACCTCTGTAAGCCCAAATAATGCTTGAAAAGCGGCACTATCTACTGCCTGATCAGCATAGGCTCCTTCTGTGGATGAAGAATAGCCATATGTATTAGTGTCGTAGTAACCATCAAAAGCAACTGAAAACAAGCCCATTACATCGGCAGAGGTTGCATAACGCCAGCCTTGATCAGGGAGGCTAGCCAGTGCGTTGTTGTAACTTGTCGTATTTGTTAGATTAAGATCCAGCCAATCTAAACCGGTTGCTGTATCTGTTGTGTAAGTAACGTTATCTATTAGTGCAGCGTTGGCACTAGTTGATAAAACTAATGCTATTGATGTTATTTTCCAAAATTTCATTTGTTGTTTTCCTTTACACTTTTATTAATTTTATAGGGTCAAACTAATCTAAAGCATAATTTATGCCATATATAATTAATCCATTATATACATAAGCTTAAAAACCGCCTCACCTGTACGAGTTATGCGCAAATGTTAAGTTATCCGACAAAGATGAATTTAATCGAGTACACAGTTTGATTACTATAAACGTTTGCTTTGCGGTGAAAGCCGATATTCACAATCAGTCTCAGCAATGACTGCTTTGAGTCGTCAGCAGTCGTTTGTAGTATTAAAAGTGTATATCTCCACAGCCTATTTAACAAAAAAATAATTACTAAATCCCTTCAATCTCTACCAGGCCAGCTTTTGTAATAAAAGATAATCAGGCAAGGTAATTTCACCATCCGGTGCGCCGGGTGGGTAAAGATCCATGTGTGCTTTTTCATGATCAGTTGTTTGTTTAATGCCGACAATAAGCTGCATGCCAATTAACAGATCAGCGACATTGATTATTCCATCCGGTGAACCATAAGGCGCGACGTCACCATCGTCAAAATTAAAGTTAGCAGGGATCGGGTCAATGCCATCGAGGTAGGCATCGCCATCAGTGTTTTGAGATAGTGGATTCATATCAGTAACGGGGTTGTAAGCAGGGTTACCATCAAAATTAACTTCTGTGTAATCACTGACCGTATCACCGTCCGTGTCAGTTAAAAATGGACTGGTGTTTATCGAGAGTTCAAACGCATCGGTCAAACCATCGTTATCATCGTCAGCATCACAGACATCACCCTGACTATCAGCATCATTATTTAACTGGTCAGCGTTGGGAATGTTCGGGCAATTATCCTGTACATCGGCGATGCCATCGTTATCAGCATCCGGTGGTGTCCAGCTAATGCTGGCCATGATATGGGGTGATGCCATACCGGTATTAAGCCATGCATCCAGAAGATTGATGCCTTCATTGGCAAGGAATGAAACACTGCCATTATTGCCGAGATATAAAAACTGGATATATTCCCAGCTGGTCGGCTGGTACATGAGTTTTATATCTGCACTTGCAGCATTGCTCGGTGGATTAAGCTGGAATTCATCCCAGTAATTAAATACGCCACCACTCACAGGATTACCATATTGACTGGCGGGCACAGGTATGATGTTGCGCCTGACTGATTCATCGTAGTTCATGCCATAAGGTGGAATACGATTATCTTTAACGACTTTATTATTTAAAACAAAATGAAACGTTTCATGATAACTGCCAGCAGGCTGTGCGGCGATGTTACCGATGGTGTGGGTTACTGCACCTGTTACCCGGTCATAAGCAATGGGAATATTGGCATAGCTTGAAGAAACAGCAATCAGTTTACTGGCCCATTCCTGGGTGATTGCACCGTGAACTTCATAGACTTTTGAATTCGAATCATTGGGGTTTAATAGCGTTTCAACTGTATCACCGGCATTGATGCTGCCGTCGTTGTTAATGTCCATGTTAACGGTCATAGTTCCATACTGACCGTCTTCGCGAATAATATTATTATTGCTATCGCGCCAGATAATATTCAGCCACATGCGACGACCTTCAGGGTAACCGGAAATCAGTTTATGCCCTGTGAGATTAATGACTTTTAATGTGTTGTTCTGAAGCGAAAGAGCAGCCGCTTTTTCAAGATTATTTTTAGCACGCAGCAGGCCGTCATTCATACCGCTAATTTCTGCAGCAGTCAGTCCACCACCGAGTAACAAAGTGTTCTTGCCATCCATATATTGCATAACTTCAGGTATCCAGTAATTACCCCCGGTCAGGTCATGACTGGCTAAATCATTACGTGTGGGCACTCCCTGTTTGTTGGCACCAACACCCTGTACTGGTTTCATGTGGCATGACTGACAACTGAAATAGCGTTCTGTACCATCCTGATATTTTCCGCCAGTACCGGCCAGCATGGCCGCATTGTAGGCATCCTGAATGGCGCCGTTTTTTAAATCATTGGGTAGTGAGTCATAACTGGATACAGGTGTTTGTGGCAGCAGGCTGGCTTTGTATTCACTATAGGTTCTTTCAACTACGCCATATTTATAGGGTGGGTTATTGAAGGCTGCTTTTGACTCGATGGGTTGCGGGTTTGCTGTGGTGCTAAGTGAACCATTAAATGAGCCATGTGCCAGAGGTTGTTGTGCTCCATTATTGGGAGCAAGGTCGCCGACAACAGGGTTGGATACATCATGGCAGCTACCGCAGAAATCAACAGAACGATGGAATAGGGAGGGTTCCCACTGGTGCTTGGGTACGGCATCCGCATAGGGGCCCAGTTTGGCACTGCTACCTGATAGCGAAAGTTGTCCACTGCCGTAATAGCCTTCAGCAGGCGTGCCGCCATCATTGGCAATGAAGGGTGCGTTTTGTATACCAATGTGTTCGGAATTATCCGGGTTGGTCATTTTATGGCAGGTGTCACAACTGACGCCTTCAGCTGCATCTGCAGCGGTCAGGCCCGAACCATCCGTGGGGGTTGATCGTCCCGCAACCCAGCCACCCATGGTATGGCAACGAATACAAAGATCACCCGAGCCATCAAAATCCTGTTCTGCAACTGCCACGGTTGCCCAGAAAATAGGGTCACGTCCGGCATGTGACATCATGCTGCCTCGCCAGTCGTGGGCAATATTGACGACCGGATCAGAAGATTGATGGCAGTTATCGCACTTGTCTGGTGACTCAAGATTACCGGCTTCACCCGGTTGTGTGCCCGGCATTTGCACTTCAATGGGTACAGTGAGTGCAGCCTGGGCTGTGTTACTGATAAGCAGAACGACTAGCATTGAGATAAGAGACAGGATCTTGCGATAAGGTTTCGGGTTTAGGTGCATATTTTTTACGACGATTAAGAGTTGTTTTTATATAACAGCAAAAAACATACCTAAATTATAAGTATATGTTTTAGATAGATTTGTTGAATAATGAAATTTGGAATAATTATAAACTGTTAAGAAATCCGACGCCCTGTGGTTCGGCTATCTTCTCGTCTCCAGATATGTAATTAGGCCTTTCCCAAATGAACAGACTTGATACACTCTCACCCCATGTCAAATCGTATTCAGCAAATGCCCAATCAGCTCATCAACCAGATCGCCGCCGGTGAGGTGGTTGAACGCCCGGCGTCTGTGGTCAAGGAATTGCTGGAAAACTGCCTGGATGCCGGTGCTCAAAAAATCGATATTGATATTGAGCAGGGTGGGGTCAAACTGATTCGCATCCGGGATGATGGTCGGGGTATTCATAAAGACGATCTTGCACTGGCCCTGTCTCGTCATGCCACCAGTAAAATCCGTTCATTAGATGATCTGGAAAAAGTCAAAAGCCTGGGTTTCAGAGGCGAGGCTCTGCCGAGTATTGCCTCGGTGAGTCGTTTGAGTATTACCTCAAAACAACCGAGCGCCGATAGCTGGAATATTCAGGGGCAGGATGAACACAATTCAGAATTAAAACCGGCGCCACACAATGATGGCACCACGGTTGAAGTGCGCGACCTTTTTTATAATGTGCCTGCACGGCGTAAATTTTTAAAGACCGATAAAACAGAATTTAATCATCTTGAAGATGTGGTCAAGCGTATTGCTCTGAGTCGTTTCGATGTGGATATTAACCTGCATCACAATCAGCGCGCGATCAAGCAAATGCGTTCGGCCAGTGATCAGTTAAGCAAAGAAAAACGCATCGCTGAAATTTGTGGCAAGGCCTTTATTGAAAATGCCCTGCACATGGAATTTGCAGCAGCGGGTTTAAAGCTTCATGGCTGGATTGCCTTACCGGCTTTTTCCCGCTCTCAGGCCGACATGCAGTATTTCTTTGTTAATGGTCGCATGATTAAAGACAAGCTGGTCACCCATGCGGTGCGTCAGGCTTATCAGGATGTTCTATACCATGGCCGACATCCAGCTTATGTACTGTATTTTGAACTTGACCCTGAACTGGTGGATGTTAATGCCCACCCCACCAAACATGAAGTGCGTTTCAGGGAAAGTCGCAACATTCACAGCTTTTTATTTAAAGCCATTCACGATGCACTGGCCGATGTAAAACCGGTTGATCAGCTGGAATCGATTCAATCACATTCAGCTGATAATAGTTTTATGATGCAATCTCAACCATCTTCATATGCTTATCCGCCCCGTCAGGGCAATATGGCCTTGCGTGTAGAAGAACAGATTCGTTCCTATGGTAATCTGGCGAGTAATGCTTTTGCTGGTGAGCTTAAAGAACAGGCCAATGATGAAGAGATTCCGCCATTAGGTTATGCCGTGGCTCAACTTCATGGTGTCTTTATTCTGGCGCAAAATACATCGGGCATGATTGTGGTGGATATGCATGCTGCCCATGAACGTATTACCTATGAGCGTTTAAAAACATCCATGGCGGAGGGGGGAATTAATTCACAGCCATTGTTGGTACCTATTATGATGGCGGTCAGCGAGAAAGAAGCCGGGCTTGCCGAAACCCATCACGCTTTATTCACCGAACTGGGTTTCGAGCTGGACAGGGCAGGACCCGAGTCACTTAAGATACGTCAGATACCGATGATTTTATTTAATGCGGATGTCGAAGCACTGGTTAGAGATGTATTGTCTGATCTGGTCAGTTACGGCAGTAGTGACCGCATTCGCCAGGCAATGAATGACGTGTTATCCACCATGGCCTGTCATGGTTCAATACGGGCTAATCGCAAAATGACCCTGCCAGAAATGAATGCCCTGCTCAGGGATATGGAACAAACCGTACGCAGTGGACAATGTAATCACGGTCGGCCCACCTGGGTTCAGTTCACCATGGATCAGATGGATAAATGGTTTCTGCGTGGCCAGTAAATTTTTAATAAGTTCGCGAATAAACGCGAATACATGTAAAAAGATTGCCTGTTACTCTATTGTTTCATCACCTGAGTCAGATTTATTTTTATGGCAATGAAAATAAATTCTAATTAAATCCTTCATCAGTATTACTAACAATGAGACACAAAATTACAAAAATTAAAGCTTTTTATTTGCGTT
>JAPHQX010000027.1 GCA_026196035.1 Gammaproteobacteria bacterium | reverse complement strand
CTTAATCCGTGTGAGTCAACAATGTTTAGATTTGCTCTGTTGTTAATGAGTAAGCTAACGATATCTTCATGATCGTGTTTGGCCGCGAGCATAACCGGGGTTTGTCTGTTTTTATTGGTATGATTGATGTCACTGCTTTTAATCAGTAATTGAACCAGTTTGATATTGCCCTTGCTGGCTGCAATGGCTAGAGCGGTATTGCCGACATTATTGGTAATTTTTGTATGAATGCCTTTTTTTAATAACAGTTTTGCTGCGCTGATGTTATGTTGTAACGCAGCATGGTGAAGCAAGCTGTTGTTTTCATTATCTGTCTGGTTGATAGTGATGTGTTTGAGTGTGTTGTGGAGTTTGTTAATGTCATTTTGTTGAATCGCACGGACTGCCATGCTGAAAATTTTGTTATTACTGCCTTCTATCTGCCGTGCTTCATTTTTCATTGTTTCTAGCTGGAGCGAAGCCTTGCGGTGTTTACCTGCGGCTGCTTTGTTGAGCCAGTAATAGGCTTTTCGATTGTTTTTAGTTGTGCCAATGCCTGATTTGTAGAGCATGCCAAGCTCATATTGCGCCTTGATGTTGCCTTTCTGTGCAGATGCATGAAACCACTGGTAGGCTTTTACTGCGTTTGCTTCAATGCCATGACCATTTCTATAAAGCACGGCCAGATAATACTGGGCATCACTATTCCCTTTGTCTGCCATGTTGTTAAGCGTTTTGTGCGCCTTATTAAACTGCTTGAGTCTTATAAACTGCTTTGCTTCATTCAGGCTGTCTGCATAAGCAGGGCATAACACAAGCATTACCAGTAGTATGATGCGACCAGTTTGTAAGATTTTATTTTTATATTGATGATTACGCAGTACCATATTTTGTATCAACTTGAATACCTGTTTCTTTGAGGAATCCTGTAGGCAGGATTCCTCCCGCACTGATAATGACCGCATCGTTGGCTAAAGTGAGTTCATTTTGATTGGCCATAATGGTGACATTGTTTTCAGTGATTGATTTTACATTTGAGCTGTAAATAATATTGATTTTTCCTGAGTCACTGGCCTGTTGTATTTTGGTTCTGTTTTTTTCTTTGGCACGTGAAAAGGAATCGCTTCGATATGATATGCTCACTTCTGTGCCTGGCTGGTCTGCTATGCTCAGAGCAGCTTCCAGTGCGCTGTCGCCACCGCCAACAATGAGTACTTTCTGATTAATATATTGTTCCGGATCAATAAGATTGTATACAACCTTAGGCAGAGACTCACCTTCTACGCCCAGTTTTCGGGGTGTGCCACGCCGGCCAATACTGAGTAAAACGGTTTGTGTTTTATATTCAGCTTTATCTGTTTTAACTAAAAAAAACTGATCATCTTTTTTTATGGATTCTACTTTTTCTTTATATTGAATCTGTATGCCTGTTTTTTGTTCTATGCCCTGCCATAGTTCTAGCAAGGCTTCTTTTGACGTTTCGTGAATCTTTACTTTACCAATGATCGGCAGATTAACAGGCGCGGTCATTACTATCTTGCCGCGTGGAAAATTGAAAACGGTACCGCCCAGACTATCCTGCTCAATGGTTAAATAATTGAGTTTGTCCTGATGAGCAGCCAGGGTCGCTGAAATGCCAGCCGGGCCTGCACCAACAATAATGACATCATGTATTTTATTATTTTTAGTGGATTTTGTTTTTTCTTTTATGGCTTTTAATGCCTGTTTGCCCTGTTCAATGGCATTTCTAATCAGACCCATGCCACCCAGTTCTCCGGCAATAAAAATACCGGGTATATTGGTTTCAAAGTTTTCGCTGACAAATGGAATATCGACGCCTCTTTTTTCTGTACCAAATACCAGGCTTATGGCATCAAAGGGGCAGGCTTTTTTGCATGCGCCGTGACCAATGCAATGGCTGGGATTAATTAGCTGGGCTTTATTGTGAATAATTCCAATGACATTGTTTTCAGGGCAGGCGCTAACACAGGCCTTGCAGCCGAGGCATTTAGTTTCATCAAAAACAGGGTGTAGTGACGCGGGCTCAGCAAGACCTTCCCTGTGAGCGGTTTCCAGTATGTGTTTATTGACTGACTGTCTGTATGACTTGAATATCGTGTAGATAAAGACAAATAAAACAGGTATCAGGTAATAAGCCCAGGTGATGTAATCGGTTGATTCGGTCATGTTATAGACTATATAGCAATCTCAACGCTTAGCCGGATACGAATTCACATTTTGTTTAATTTGATGCAGTGTTATTGAATAGTCTCTGCGATTTTCATAGCTAACATGGGCTTGATGATATCTTCAACCTGTTGTCTGGTTAGCTCGCCAGGTTTTGTCAAGCTGACTATTCCGTCACGTCCAACAAAGGCGCTGTAGGGTAATGCATTAAGTCGGTTGCCATACCAGCGTGAAACTTCCATAGCGGCCAGTTCAGCAGCCATCACCGGATAATTAATACCCATGGTATCGGCGTAATCTTTAACCGCTTCCTCTTCATCAATGGCAATGCCAATGACCTGAAAGCCCTGGTCGCCATATTCATTCTGTAATTCCATAAAGGCAGGGATTTCTTTTTTACAGGGCGGGCACCAGGTCGCCCAGAAATTAACCAGTAAAACCTTGCCATCCCATTCGCTGATTTTTCGCATCTGACCTTCTATATCTTTCAGGCCAAAGTCAGGTCGTTGCTGGCCAACGATGCTGGCTGTGGATTCAGGTAGCTCTGGTGTCAGGTTCTGATTTTTATCATCAATAAATGCACGTTGTAAACTAAAGCCGGCAACACCGGCAAGGATCATAATTGATATGACAAGAATTTTGTTTTTCATGCAGTAAACGTCTTGTAAGTGGGAATTGAATGAAACAGTGATTAATTAATGGCCTGATTGATATGGCTGGTAAATTTCTCAGCGGGCATGTAACCGACTACGCGGTAATTACGCATTTCCGTGCCTTGCGAATTATAAAAAATAATCGCCGGTGGTCCAATAATGCCGAAACGTTTATAAAGCTCTTTATCCTGTTGGTCATTGGCGGTGACATCCGCTTTTAATAGCAGTGTATTTTTTAATGCCGCCTGAACCTGTGAATCACTAAAGGTAAACTTTTCCATTTCCTTGCAGGACACACACCAGTCAGCATAAAAGTCGACCATTACAGGCTGATTGTTTGCCCGGGCTTTAGTCAGTGCCTGTTCCAGTCCATCAATACCTTTTATTTTGCTGAACTGAAGTTTGTTATGATCAGCCTGCTGGCCTGTTGATGAAGCAGCCGAAAGACCTTTTAATGGCTGTAGCATATCAGTGCTACCTGAGGAGGCTCCGACAAGCAGTAAAATGCCGTAGGTAAACAGGATTAAACCCATGCCTTTCCAGAATTTTTTCCAGCCCGAGCTTTCTATCTGCAGGCCTTCCAGTGCGCCCATATAAATAGAAGAGACCACCAGTAACACGCCCCAGAGCATCAGGGTGACAGTGGCTGGAATCACCCGTTCCAGCATCCAGATAGCAACAGCTAATAGCATTACACCAAATACAGCTTTGGTGACATCCATCCAGATACCCGCTTTGGGCATAAATTTACCAGCAGAAGTACCAATGGCTATCAGAGGTGCTCCCATGCCCATACTGAGTGCAAACAGTGCGAAACCACCCAGAACCGCATCACCGGTCTGGCCAATATAAATCAGTGCACCGGCCAGGGGTGCGGCTACACAGGGACCGACAATCAGTGCAGACAGAAAACCCATTATGGCCACACCGGTTAAGGTGCCGCCCTGCTGTTTATTGCTGTATTCAGTTAATCGGCTCTGAATAAAGTTAGGCATCTGTAATTCGTAGAAACCAAACATGGATAAAGACAGCAGAACAAAAACACCGGCAAAACTGCCCAGTATCCAGGGATTCTGAAAAGTGGCCTGAAGGTTTTCACCAAATAAACCGGCGACAATCCCGGCAACGGTATAGGTGACGGCCATGGCCAGCACATACACTACGGATAAGGTGAAAGCGTTGCGGGTACTGATTTTGTCGCCCTGGCCAACAATGATACTGGAAAGAATCGGAATCATCGGAAATACACAGGGGGTAAAGGCGAGTAGCAGGCCGAATCCGAAGAAACTTAAAATGGTTAGCCAGGTACTGCCGGATTTTAATGAGTCTGCAATACGGTCCTGTTCAGTTGAAGGTGGAGCTGCATTATTTGATGTTGTGGCGGCCTGAACAGACTTCATTGGGCTCAGGTCAAGGATGACGGTTTTACTTTCCGGGGGGTAGCAGATGCCCGATACTTCAGAGCAGCCCTGATATTTAATGTTGAAAGTGGCTGATTTAGCCCCATCTTTGTTAATAATGATGGGTAGACGCGCTGATGCATTGTGGTGATAGACGTAGATTTCACCAAAAAACTCGTCATTTTTCAGCTCGCCGGTATCCAGATCAATGGGTCCTGCTGAAACGTCAGGGTCAGTGGGTGTTACACTGGTTTTGTCACGGTACAGATAATGACCGTCAGCAATTTCCCAGCTGGCAACCAGCTGGCCATCTTTCAGGCTTGTACTGAGTTTAAATGCTTCATCAACACTGAGTATTTCTTCTTCAGAACCGCCGCCAAAGCCGGCGCTGCTAAAAGGCTCTGATGTGGCAAATGTACTGGTTGAAAAGCTGAGAAGTGTAATAAAACACAGGCTTAATACGTTTTGAGCCCATATTTTAAGTTTAGAATGCATCATTAATTTACTCGCTTAGCGTGAATAATATAAAACCGGTTTTACCTTAGACCGGTGATCAGAAATAAGTTCTTTGCTTATTCTTTCAGGTCAATTGTGGAACATATAGCCTTTTATGCTGTCATGGCAAGGGTTCCAATGTTTTATTATAGAGTGTTGTGGAACAGAGTTTTGTGTCTTAACCCTAAAACAGGTTTAAATTCAGGTGAAAAATGATTAGATATTGGCCGGTACTGTTCTTTCTGGTGCCATTAGTTGAAGTATATGTATTGATTCAGGTGGGTTCAGTGATCGGTGTAGGCTGGACCATTCTGCTGGTGATTCTAACCGCAGTGATTGGTGTCAATCTGCTACGCCATCAGGGTATCAGTACCCTGATGCGGGCCAACCATCTGATGTCCCAGGGTCAGATTCCTGCGATGGAAATGCTTGAAGGCCTGGTGCTGGCAGTCGGTGGCGCCTTGCTGATTACACCGGGTTTCTTTACTGATGCAGTGGGTTTTCTCTGTCTGTTGCCTTTCTCGCGGCAACAATTTATTCGCTATCTGCTCTTGAATTCCACAATCCAGTCCACATATAGCTCTCACAAAGAAAATGTTTATCACCAGGATTCAACAACAATAGAAGGTGAGTACAGGCGGGAAGACGAGTAGTTTTCCAGTCGCTTACTAACAGCTCTTGACTCCCGGTGGTTCGTGACTATCATTAGCACTCTTTTGAAGAGAGTGCTAAACAAGCCAAGAGGATATTAAATATATGAATATTCGTCCGTTACATGACCGTGTGGTCGTAAAACGTATGGAAGAAGAACGCACCAGTGCTGGTGGTATCGTGATTCCCGATTCTGCAACTGAAAAACCATCTCGTGGCGAAGTTATCGCAGCGGGTAACGGTAAAATGACGGATAGTGGCGAATTGCGTCCACTGGATGTTAAAGCAGGCGATACAGTACTGTTTGGTAAATATGCTGGTACCGAAATCAAGGTTGACGGCGAAGAAGTATTAATCATGCGTGAAGACGACATCCTGGGTGTTATCGAAGGCTAAAACTCTCCTGTCATTTCTGCGAAATCAGGAATCCAGCTAAATACCTGATTCTCGTTTTAGCATAATGATGAAGGTAGAAGAGTTTTCCAAAGAATTAAATTTAAGAGGAAATTAACATGGCAGCTAAAGAAGTACGATTTAGTGATGACGCCCGCAGCCGTATGGTTAACGGCGTAAATATTCTGGCTAATGCAGTGAAAGTAACATTAGGTCCTAAAGGCCGTAATGTTGTACTGGAAAGATCATTCGGTGCACCGACTGTAACTAAAGACGGTGTATCTGTCGCCAAAGAAATCGAGCTGGATGACAGATTCGAAAATATGGGCGCACAGATGGTTAAAGAAGTGTCTTCACAGACATCTGATGTAGCGGGTGATGGCACAACGACTGCGACTGTTCTGGCCCAGGCGATTGTTCGTGAAGGCATGAAATCAGTGTCTGCGGGTATGAACCCGATGGATCTGAAGCGTGGCATCGACAAAGCGGTTATTGCAGCGGTTGAAGAACTGAAAAAGATCTCTAAACCTTGCGAAGACAACAGCTCAATTGCACAGGTGGGTACCATCTCGGCTAACTCTGATAGTGACATTGGCGACATCATTGCTAAAGCAATGGACAAAGTCGGTAACGAAGGTGTTATCACAGTTGAAGAAGGTACCTCTCTGGAAAATGAACTGGAGATCGTTGAAGGTATGCAGTTTGATCGTGGTTACCTGTCGCCATACTTTGTTAATAATCAGCAAAGCATGAGTGCAGAACTGGAAGATCCTTACATTCTGTTATTCGACAAGAAAATTTCTAACATCCGCGATTTATTGCCGATTCTGGAAGGTGTTGCTAAAGCCGGTAAGCCTCTGCTGATTATTGCAGAAGATGTTGAAGGCGAAGCACTGGCCACTCTGGTAGTGAATACTATGCGTGGTATCGTTAAGGTTGCGGCTGTTAAAGCGCCTGGTTTCGGCGATCGTCGTAAAGCCATGCTGCAGGATATTGCAGTACTGACCGGTGGTCAGGTGATTGCTGAAGAAGTGGGTTTATCTCTGGAGAAAGCGACGCTTGATGATCTGGGTAATGCTAAGAAAGTATCTATCACCAAAGAAGCAACAGTGATTGTTGACGGTGCGGGTAGCAAGGCTGATATCGAAACTCGAGTTGAGCAGATTCGCAAACAGGCTGAAGAAGCGACTTCTGATTATGATAAAGAAAAACTGCAGGAACGTGTTGCTAAATTAGCTGGCGGTGTTGCTGTTATCAAAGTGGGTGCTGCAACTGAAGTTGAAATGAAAGAGAAAAAAGATCGTGTTGACGATGCTCTACATGCAACTCGTGCAGCGGTTGAAGAAGGTGTGGTACCTGGCGGTGGTGTTGCACTGATTCGTGCCTGCACTGCAATTGCTGCTCTTAAAGGCGACAATCATGATCAGGACGTGGGTATTGCTATTGCTAAACGTGCAATGGAAGAGCCATTACGTCAGATCGTAACCAATGCCGGTGAAGAAGCGTCAGTTATCCTGAATAAGGTTGCTGAAGGTAAAGGCAACTTTGGTTATAACGCGGGTACTGAAGAGTACGGCGACATGATCGAAATGGGTATTCTGGATCCAACCAAGGTAACGCGTTCTGCATTGCAAAATGCTGCATCTGTTGCCGGCCTGTTGATCACTACCGAGTGTATGGTTGCAGAACTGCCTAAAGATGAAGCTGGTGGCATGCCTGATATGGGTGGCATGGGCGGTATGGGCGGCATGGGCGGTATGATGTAAGCTTATTTAGCTTTCGTTGCTTCTTCGCACCCGTGCGATTGCGACATACCGTACATACTGTACAAAAAAGCCCAACCAGAAATGGTTGGGCTTTTTTATGTGTGTAATTTATTGCAGTCTGCAATCCGGCTTGAGATTGCAAAGTGCAATTTGCAACTTAAATCACCTGTTCAGGTAAGCCGTTTGAGTTAAGTGCTTGTTTCTAAAGGGGATGAAAAACTGGCATGTGATCTGCAACTATATTGCTACAGGTTTTATGAGTAGTAACCGGATTTAACTTTTTCATATAGCAACCACGCTGATGCTAAGGTGCAGGGATTAGCACCACTCTTTTTATTCTCTTCGGGATTAACATCCCGGGCCGACGGGCCTAAAACTACTCCACGCTAATGAGGCACAGGAAACTGTGCCTTTTTTTATGTTCGGATTAAATGCGGGTGTCTAGCTGATAATGGTTTATTCAAATGTCAGATAGGAGTCAAGAAAGCTAATACCATAGTCGTGACCCTTATCGTTACTGGTATTGTGGCAATAACAGATGCGACCATTGAGATTATGGATATGGCCATTGGATAAATAAATGGTCAGTTCAACCCGTTCATCAACATCATAGTTTTCCCTGCAGGTAAATCGTAGTCCGCCACGGCTAATATTATTAACCTGATATTTGTCTTCTGCAGATGTGTTTGAATCGCTGTTCAGTCTTTTTAAACTAATTTGAGCACCATTGCTGGCCTGTCTTGTTTCTCGTTGTATCATAATTCCATCTTTATATTCTATTTACCTAAATATTCTATTCATCTAATTCATAGACAATAACGGTTAATTTCTCAAATTATTTCAGGCAATCGCCGAGTTGACTGGCGATAGTGTCGAGTAATTCAAAATAAAGGTCTTCACCTGGCTGCAGTCCTGTGCCCACTGGATCAAGAGGCAGAGTGTGTGCTGATG
>JAPHQX010000136.1 GCA_026196035.1 Gammaproteobacteria bacterium | reverse complement strand
TGACAGCTGATGCAGTGTTTATTGAATAGCTGCTTACCGGCGCTGGCATCCCCTGTGATACGTGTTGTATCCCATGCTGGAATAGTCGTTTTTTTCCAGCTGCGTATGTAGGTAATGATGGCGTCAATGTCTTTGTCAGACAGTCGATAAAATGAAGGCATGATACGGCCGGGTCGGCCAATGCGAATGGTGCGGCGCAGGTATTCGTCCGGTGCCTGCTGAAGAAATGATGTCAGCCCGAGAGGTATGCCTACTCCGCCGGTACCCTTGTGGCCATGGCAGATGGCGCAATTGTCGTCATAGAGTGTTTCACCTCTGTCTGCCAGGCACGACAGGGAAGTGAAAAATAAAAAAAATAACAAAGTAGTTTTTTGAAGTGGCCTGAGCATCTCTGCAACTGTAGTAATGGTCTCTGGCTAGAATAACAGCATCAGCCTGGAGTTTAAATAGCGTTAATTTCATTCCATAAGGTTTTCAATCGTTTACTGGAAACAGGTATTTTTGTTTTAAGTTCCTGGGCAAATAACGACACCCGGTATTCCTCCAGCATCCAGCGATATTCATCCAGTTTGTGGCGTTCCTGGGGGCTGTGATTGCCGCTGGCCAGTCGAGTACAGTAGCTTTGCCAGAGTTGCTGTATTTCAATTCTGTTGGCCCGGTCTCTATCCGGGTTGGCATGTATTTTATCCAGCCGTAATGTGATGGCTTTAAAGTAGCGAGGGTATTCGTTCAGCCACTGGCTGTCTGTTTGTAAAATAAAATGTGGATAAATTAAATGGCTAATCTGTTCCTGAATATCATTCAGAGCATCCAGCAGGTGGAGTGGCGGATTTTTTAAGGCTTTACGTAGTTGATGGTATTCACTCAGGCAGGGTAAGAGTCTGTTGCTCAGCTCACCGGCTTCATCCATGATGTGGCTGCGATTTTTTTCCAGCAGGGTTTCAAAATCATCGCGGTTGTTAACAATCTGTGATGTAAAAAGTTTATCAATAATACAGGCAATAAAATCAGCAGTGAGTTGTTCGCAGTTCGCAACGGATGCATAGTAAAGGCAGAGTTTTTGTTGCTCGGGAATATGGCTTTTTAAATAGCGTATCTGATCTGTAAGGGCGTTGATAAATAACTGGCGCAGGCCGATTTTATGATTCTGTTCGGCAAGTTGTTTTGATTCCACTATGCGCAGGGCTATGTTTTTACCTTCTTTAACCAGGCAGGGGTAAGCCTGAAGCGTAACACCGTGTAAATTAAGATCAACGGTTTCTGGGATTTGATCAAGTATATTCAGATCGACATTATCGACTTCGAGTTCGTGGCTGATGTCTGCGGCTTCAGTATGCTCAATGGATGTTGCATGTTGTTCGAGTAGTAAATTCAGGTCACGACTTTCGGCCAGTGTTTTACCCTGATGATCAATCACTCTGAAATTCATAAATAAATGATCATCCAGCTGATCTTCACGCCAGGCATCATAGGCTATATCTATGCCGGTTATTTTTTTTAACTGGGCTGATAGTGCAGAGCTGAGAGAAATATTATCGACAGTCATGGCTTCAATGCAGGCTTTAGCGAAATCCGGTGCGGGAATAAAGTTCTTACGTAGCTGTTTGGGCAGTGAACGGATCAGTTCGGTTATTTTTTCCAGCAACATACCGGGCACCAGCCATTCACAGCGTTGAGCATTAATGGCTGCGAGTCCGGCCAGCGGAGTAATTAAACTAATGCCATCACGTTTGTTGTCGGGGGCAAAGTGGTATTCCAGAGGGTAAAGGCTGCCATTGATTTCAATAAAGTCAGGAAACTGATTATCGGTAATATGTGCGGCATCATGTTGCATTAGATAGTCACGGTTCAGATAAAGAATTTTTGAATTTTTCTTTTCCAGTTGTTTGACCCAGTGGTTAAAGGCCGGTGCATTGTACATATCCTGTGGAATATGCTGATCATAAAAATCATACAGGATTTGCTCATCAACCAGTATGTCCTGACGACGTGATTTTGCCTCCAGGGTTTCCAGCTGTTCGATCAAAGCCTGATTGTGTTTGAAAAAATCAGCAGTGCAGTTGAAGTCGCCGTCTACCAGTGCGCTGCGAATAAATATTTCACGGGATTCGGCAGGGTTAATCGGACCGTAGTTGATTTTGCGTTTGGCATTAATCACCAGGCCATTTAAGGTTGATTTTTGAAAGGCTGAAATCTGACCGGTTTTTTTCTCCCAGTGAACATGGCTGTAGCTGTGTTTGACCAGATGCTTGCTTTTATCTTCTATCCATTGAACTTCGACTTTTGCGGCACAGCGTGCATAGATGCGAGTGGTTTCGACAATTTCAGCGGCCATTAGCCACTTCGGGCCTTTTTTAAATAAACCGGATCCCGGAAAAATATAGAATTTTCGGTTTCGTGTGCCCAGGTATTGCTGTTCTTCATCTTTGAAACCAAGATTGCCCAGAAAGCCTGTGAGTAAGGCTCGATGAATGGCCGAGTAATCAGCTTCCTGCTGATTAAATTTGAGTTTCAGGTCGCGCAACATTTTCTGAATTTGTTGATGAGTGTCCTGCCACTCACGCATGCGCATCCATGAAATAAAATGTTGCTTGCACCACTGGCGTAATTTGTTGCCAGAGAGGTTCTGTTTTTGTTGTTGAAATTTATTCCATAGATTTAAAAAGCTAATGAAGTCTGACTGGTTATCCCTTAGTGTGGCATGAGACTGGTCAGCAGCCTGTTGCCTGTCCATCGGTCGTTCACGGGGATCCTGAATGGATAAAGCGGAACATATAATTAAAACTTCATTTAAAGAAGATTCTTTTTCCGCTTCAATAAGGATGCGAGCCAGTTTCGGATCAACCGGCAGGCGAGATAATTTTTTACCTGTGGCAGTAAGCCGATGTTTGTCGGTAATCGCACCCAGTTCAAATAATAATTTATAACCATCTTTGATGAGTCGAGTATCCGGCGGCTCGATAAAAGGAAATTTTTCAACATGACCCAGTTGCATGTTTTCCATTTGTAAAATAACAGCGGATAGATTAGTGCGCTGTATTTCCGGTTCGGTAAACAATGGCCGGGTATTAAAGTCATCTTCTGAATAAAGTCGAATACAGATACCGGAACTGACGCGTCCGCACCGTCCGCTACGCTGGTTTGCTGAAGACTGGGAAATTTTCTCAATTGGCAGGCGTTGCATTTTGCTGCGCCAGGAATAACGGGAGATGCGTGCAAAACCGGCATCGATAACATATTTTATTCCGGGTACAGTGAGCGATGTTTCTGCGACATTGGTGGCCAGCACAATTCTGCGTTGCGATGAAGTATGAAAGATTCTATTCTGTTCCTGATTAGACAGGCGTGCCAGTAAAGGTAAAACTTCTGTGTTGTGGAGTTGTGCTTTTCTGAGGTAGTCAGTAGTTTCACGAATATCCCGTTCACCGCTTAAAAAAACCAGTATATCGCCGCGTTCATCACGGGATAATTCATCAATGGCTGAAAGAATACCCTGTTGCAGGTTCTGCTGTTGCTGTTCTTCATCATCGTTAAATAGTGGCCGGTATCTGATTTCAACCGGATAGGTGCGGCCTGATACTTCAATAATCGGTGCATCATTAAAATGTCTGGAAAATTTTTCAGGATCAATCGTGGCTGAGGTGATAATCAGTTTCAGGTCTTTACGTTTTTGAGTCAGCTGTTTCAGATAGCCCAGTAAAAAATCGATATTCAGACTGCGCTCATGTGCTTCATCAATAATTAAGGTGTCATACTGATTTAAATAAGGATCATGCTGTATTTCTGCCAGAAGAATGCCGTCAGTCATCAGTTTGATGTAGGAACGGGCATTGGATTTATCGGTAAAGCGAACCTTGTAACCTACTTCTTTGCCGAGTTCCGATTTCATTTCTTCAGCAATACGAGAAGCAACGGTTCTCGCAGCCAGTCTGCGGGGCTGGGTGTGACCAATCAGCCCTTTAATGCCGAGACCCGTCTGCAGACAGATTTTAGGTAATTGAGTGGTTTTTCCTGAGCCGGTTTCGCCACAGATAATAATGACCTGATGCTGCTTGATGGCATTCGAAATCTCGTCTTTTTTCTGACTGACCGGAAGTTCATCAGCAAGCTGGATCTCGGGCAGCCTGGTTTTTCTGTCTGTTGCAGTGGCGATAGACTGTTCCAGCTGATGATTGAATGTTTCGAAACCCTGGTTTATATCGAGGTTCTTACTGCTATTGTCCTGTAGTTTTTTCAGCTGTCGAAATAAAGTGGGGCGGTCAACCAGCATGCAATGGTCTAGTTGAGGTCTGAGCTTGTTGAGTTTTTGCTTAATATTCATGAATACGCCTGATGCAGAGCTGTATTATGCGCGGTCAGTCAAAAGTTTCAACCAAAGGATTTGAAATGCATTGTTAACCTGAATGGGTGAGCGTAAAATTACAAAAAATCAAAAAGATCAGGCAATATCATCTATAACATAATAAGCATTGCCTTAAATCATTTAGTATCTCTGAGTTCGATAGTACGAAGCGGCGACCTGCGTGTATTTGATTGTGTGGAAGGTGTTTTATAGATATGAAAAGTTTGACGAAGAGTTTTTTTCTAATGCTGATGATGTCTTCATCGGCGCTGGCAGATACTATGTATCCTGTTATTACCTATACCTGTGATAGCAAGGCAGACGTAATAAAAATTAAAAATGAAGTGAAATGGAACGAAGAAGGTCAGGCTGTTGAGTATAAGGATGGTGATGATCTGGCAGTCTATAATCCATGGAACTGGGTCAGTATAGAAAACAAGCCGCCCAGAAAATTGATTAGACAGAGTCAGATTATTGAAAAGTCCTGCCAGCTTAGCAGTGGTATCTACAAGGTGCTGATACAGCCACATATTTTTAATGTAAATGCACTGGCCAAATGTGGTGATCAGATTTCAGCTAAGGTGACTGTGCTCAGAGGCGGCACGATTTTGCAGGATAAGCTGGCAATGCAGGAGTTTTGCCATGGTAATGCACCCATCATTCGCGGTATAAAAATTTTCGGAGATACCGGTAAAATTAAAATTTATAGCGTGCCCCGTCACAAATTTTATTAGGTCGATATCCTCTGCTGTTTCATGAGCCTTAAAATGCCAGTTTATTTGTGCGTAAAAAAGGCCGCGTTATACTCATATAAAAGACTGCGTCATTCCCGCATGCTTCTAGCGGGAATCTCATGACTTTCTAGTAATGGAAAACAGCAGATCCCGGCTAAAAGCTTGCCGGGATGACGGGTGTTGTTTTAACTGCAGGGATGACAAAAAATTAACCCGTTACAGTATATTAAGATTTACCCCGTCGAGGTTTATAAGTGCCTGATCTGTTACAGGATGTTAGGGTTTAACCAGGCTAACTTATCAGGCTTCTAACTGTTTCAGATTATCAGGGTTTGACCAGTCCGGTTTATAAGCGTTAAACAATCTCAGTTTATCAGGGTTTGACAAGTCCTAACCGCAACGCTTCCAGGGTCGCCTGTGCGCGATTCGATACATTCAGTTTGCCATAAATACTTTTCAGATGACTGGCCACCGTATTTGAGGTGATGCCCAGAATCTCAGCTGCTTCATTGCGACTCAGGCCTTTGGCAATAGCACTTAATATTTCTTTTTCACGATTGGATAATTCAGGTTTATCTGAAGGACTGTTGTCACTGTGAAAATGCTGAATCATTTTACGTGCAATCGAAGGTGAAATCGGTGGTTCACCCTTAATAATGCCCTGCAGGCTGTGAATAAATTCTTCAGTGGTCTGTTCTTTTAATAAATAACCCTGAGCACCGGCTTCTAATGCGGGGAACAGGTAATCATCATCATCAAAAATAGTGGCGACGACGCAGTAGGTGTCCGGTGATTCGTGACTGATTTTGCGAATAGTATCTACGCCATTGCCATCTGGCAGGTTGAGATCGATGAGTGCCAGATCAAATTTCTGTTCATCAAGATGCTTGAATGCCTGTGCCTGACTGGATGCTTCAGAAATCTTAACTTCTGTGAAGGCCTGTTTCAGTATATCAGTGAGCCATTCGCGGGTTTCAGGGTGGTCTTCGAGTACCAGTACAGATTGCATAGCGTTGCCTTTGGTGTAGTAAAATTATTATTATTGAGTCGTCAGTGGAAAGCTAATATCGATAGAGCAACCATTACTGCCTGTTTCGGCATTTGAGTGGTTACTCCAGTTAACCATTCCGTTAAGTTCAGCGACACGATTTTTTATATTATGAATGCCTTTACCCGGTATGCAGCTATTAATGTCAAAGCCATTGCCATTATCAACGACATTAATGTGTAAATGGTCATTCTGTAATTCAATATCTATATGCATGTAATTAGTATTAGCATGGCGAATAATATTGGTCACAATTTCATGCAATATTCTATGTAAATTTATATGCTGCCTGGGTGTAAAAATAAAGCGTTCTATATTTTCAGGCTGCTGCCAGAATAGCTGTATACCTAATGGGTTCAGGCGATCCTGTATTTCTGCTCGAATATCGGTGATTGCATCAAGTATCGTAGTTGTAGATTTATTGTCAAGCGTATAAATGGCATTCCTTAATGATTTAAGGATGCTGCGAGTCAGTTCAATTGTTTTTTTGTCTTTCACCTGATGGATCAGGGTTAGCAGTCTGGCGGCGACATCATCATGTAGATCACGGGCAATGCGCTGACGTTCTTCATGGGCCCCTCGCTCAATGGCTTCCCGGGTGCTGGCAAATTGCTGTGTCAGGTTAAATAACGAGTCAATCAGATCAATATCTTTATCGGAGAAGGCCTGTTCATTGTTTTTGTGGATGAGTTCAAAGTGAGTATTTGAATTCATCACGGGTATCAGAATGCGGGATGTATCATCACTTAACTGGCTGCTTTCAATAGCGCTGGCCTGTTTATGGATAACAGTTTCAGGAAAAAAATTGACCAGTATCTGCTCCCAGCACTGTTCAATGGAGCTGGTGTGATCCTGATTATAAAAAGTATTAACTAGAAACTTTAAATCCTGGTCAAGACCGTTGTGCACTGTGTCTGTTCTCTAATGTGAAGAATGTATGGCTCTAATCATAGTTGATATAGATCGATTTTACTGAGGTCTAAATGCGGCCCATTATCGAGAAACCCTTGATAAAGGACTGCTTGATTTCAGGATTTTTAATGATTTGCCAGTAATCGCCAGAATGAAATTTCAGTTTTCCAGTGGTATAGGCCAGGCCAATGCTGGTTGAGCCAATTTCACGATTTAACCAGTCTTTCCAGTGCAGTTCCCTGGCACGTAGATCCCAGTCCAGTGCCTGTCCCTGATAGGGGCCGGCTTCGTGTATCTGTCCATTTTTTAGAACCACACAGGCTCGTGGTGAGCTTTCTTCAGGAAAGCCATAACCAATGGTCAGTCTTTTTTTGGGTAATTCAGTGTTTTTAGTGAGTCGTGTGTCTTTATTCCATTCAGACTGAAACTGTTTCATCCAGTCTTCATTAAATAGCCTTGTCATTATGCTATTGCTCCATTGTCATTTTATTTTACGCAGTTCTGAGTGTGAATTAATTTTTCAGTTCCATGGTCATTGCATGGATATTATTCTGTTTTAATGTACTTAATGTGTCATGCAGTCGTGTTGAGTTATTAAATGGGCCAATGCGTACTCTATGCCAGGTATCATTTTTTATATTCACTGACTGTATTGTCGATTCTACACCCATCAGTGCCAGTGTTGCTTTTAGGCGATTAGCATCAGCAGGGTCATTAAACGAGCCGGCCTGTAATAAATATTGTTTACCTGAACTAGTTGTATCATTGCTGGGTTCTACGGTTTTTTTGTTGTTGGTTTTACGTGTAATTTCAGATTCAGGTATAAAAACTTCCAGTTCGGGAAGAATGGTATAAAAATCGAAGCGCGGCTCTGAAGATGTTTTCTTCGTTGTGTTTTCTGTGCTGTTTTTATTGTCCGGTTTGGCGGCGCTAACTTTTTCAAGCTCCTGTATAACAGCATCTTTAAAACTTAATTTTTCCTCAGGCTGTTTTTCCAGGAACAACAGAAAGGAAGCAAACAGACCTATGGCCAGTCCGGCTAATAACCAGATGTATCCGGGAAGTGATTTCTTATCAGGCATTTTTGATCGTCGCTTCAGATCTTTTCCAGCAGTAGACATAATAAATAAATTAACAGTTGTTACATGCTTTCTGGCGCGCTAACGCCCAGCAGTTTAAGGCCATTACACAGCACCTGTCGTGTTGCGCTGATTAAATTCAAACGTGCATTACGTATGTTTTCATCGTCAACAATAAACTGGTGAGCATTATAGTAAGTGTGTAATTCATTGGCCAGATCGCGTAAGAAGTGCGCCAGTAAATGTGGCTCTTCATTTAAGGCGGCCGCTTCGACAATTTCCGGGTATTTTGTTATCGAAACCATGAGTTCGGTTTCATGGCTTTCAGTCAGTTTTTCCAGCTTATTATTGCCTGAGCCAATATCATGCTGAATATTTTTCTCGGCGAGCTGACGGAACACACTGCAAATACGTGCATGTGCATATTGAATATAGTAAATAGGGTTCTCACTGGATTTTGATTTTGCCAGATCAAGATCAAAGTCCATATGCTGTTCGCATTTGCGCATCACATAAAAGAAACGCGCGGCATCTGTGCCAACTTCTTCACGTAGTTCACGTAGGGTGACAAATGAGCCGGAGCGAGTCGACATCTGTACTTTTTCGCCATTACGATAAAGTACGGCAAACTGTACCAGTAAAACATCGAGTTTATCTGCATCATCACCCAGTGCTTTTAATGCGGCTTTAACTCTGGGTACATAGCCATGGTGGTCAGCACCCCAGACATCGATGACACGATCAAAGCCACGTTCCATTTTATCCATGTGGTAAGCAATGTCAGATGCAAAATAAGTATGCTGGCCATTGTCACGAACCACTACGCGATCTTTTTCATCACCAAAGTCGGTTGATTTGAACCACAGTGCACCTTCTTTTTCATAAACGTAATTGGCTTTCTGCAAGCGTTCTATCGCCTGTTTGATTAAGCCGTTTCTGGCCAGGCTTCGTTCTGAAAACCATTCATCATAAACCACACCAAATTCTTTCAGGTCTTGCCGAATATCATCAAGGATGGTGTTCAGGCCGAGATCAAAAACCTGCAGGTAACTGTCGTCACCGAGTAGTGTTTTACAACGCTGAATGAGTGCATCAATGTGTTGTTCTTTATCGCCGCCCTGGGGTTCATCGGCGGGAATATTATCCATCACAGCGGTCAGTGGATGAACAAGGTTTTTGTCATGTTGTGCGAGCAGGGTGCTGGCAATGTCGTTTACATAATCACCCTGATAGGCATTGCTTGGAAACGGAACATCAATATCGCAAAGCTGTAAATAACGTAACCAGACACTGGTGCCAAGTATATCCATCTGACGGCCGGCATCATTGACATAATATTCGCGATGCACATTAAAACCGACGGCTTCCAGCAAATCGGCAACCGTTGCGCCATAAGCAGCACCACGGCCATGACCTACATGTAAGGGGCCGGTGGGATTAGCGGAAACAAATTCCAGTTGTACCTTGCGACCGGCTCCAATATTACTTAAACCGTAGGTATCACCCTGGGTGAGCACATCATTGATCACTGATAAGGCGCTGGCCTGGCTGACATAGAAATTAATAAAACCGGGGCCGGCAATATCGACCCTGTCGATGTGACCATGTGAAGGCAGTGCGTCAATCAGCAGTTGAGCAACTTCTCGAGGATTTTTACCCACAGGTTTGGCCAGCATCATCGCCAGATTACAGGCAAAGTCACCATGACTGGCATCCCGGGTACGGGTAATCTGGATATTGGTTTCGATATCGGCGGGCAGTTCACCACGGGTTTTAAGTGATGATACAGCCTGGGTTAACAGTGTTTTTATTTCGTGTTTCAAGAAACGGCCTGATGCATGGTTCAAAAAGTGTGCGAATTTTACCCTTTGTTGAGCAGCTTATCTATTGCCAGACCTCTTTATATGAAATTAGACACGGATTTGGCCTGACAATATTTGAATGTATTGAGCATCTCTAGCTATTTTACAGGTTATTACCGGGTATAAAAGAAAACGCAAATGAACGCAAATAAAAGCAAAATCATTAGATAGGGTGCAATGCGCCGCTGGCGCACAAAAAAACATTAGCGTGTATTTGCGTTCATTTGCGTTTTCTTTTTCATTTTTAAATGATCAGACTGGTATCTATATCTATAACAGATTAATACATGTCCTGAGGGTCGATATCCAGTGACCAGCGAACCCGGTTGGCAGTTTTCTGTTTTCCCAGTCCGGGTATCCATTGCCTGAGTAACTGATGCAGGTCTTTGCGTTGTTCACTTTGTAGTATGAGCTGGGCACGGTAGCGGCCGGCGCGTTTTTCCATGGGTGCAGGTAGTGGTCCGTAAGCCTCAACGGCGGCTGAGGATAATGGCTGGAGTCTGGTTCTGGCTTCATTCAGAAAGGCCATACAGGCTTCCTTGCGACTGGCTTCGGTGCGTAACACCACCAGATGGGCATAGGGTGGGAAACGCGCCATCTTGCGTTCAGCCAGAGCGGCTTCAGCAAAGCCTTCATAACCCTGATGTAACAGTGTCTGTAATAACGGGTGATCGGGGTGATGAGTCTGAATCAGTACTTCACCGGGTTTTTCAGCACGCCCGGCACGCCCGGCCACCTGAATGATGAGTTGCGCCATGTGTTCTGTGCCGCGAAAGTCTGCACTGAACAGGCCCTGATCGGTATTTAAAATGCCCACCAGGGTGACATTAGGAAAGTCATGTCCCTTGGCCAGCATCTGGGTGCCTATCAGAATTTGTGATTCACCACTGTGGGCTTTGGCCAGTTTGTCATTGAGTTCACCCTTGCGTCGAGTAGTGTCCCGGTCGATACGGCTGATGGAAACATCAGGCAGGCATTCTGTTAATGCCTGCTCTATACGTTCAGTGCCGGCACCGGGGCTGAACAGTTCTTCATGACCACACTCCGGGCAAACACTGGGGGCCTGACGTTCGTGGCCGCAATGATGGCATTGCAGGCGTTTATTGTGATGATGCAATGTCATGTGTGCATCACAGCGTGGGCATTCAGTGGTCCAGCCACAGTCATGGCACATTAACAGAGGTGCATAACCGCGGCGATTGAGAAACAGTAAAACCTGACCCTGTTGTTCGAGGTGCTGTTTAATTCGGCTTAACAGAATATCTGAAATGCCATGTTCCACAGGGCGGTTACAGATATTGAGTAATTCAATTTTGGGTGGTTTTGCGTTGCTGGCTCTGCGGGTCAGTTTTAAATAATGATATTGCTGTTTCAGGGCATTATTTAAGGTTTCCAGTGACGGGGTTGCGGAACCCAGCAATACTGGAATGTCGGTATTTCTAGCAAGCACCAGCGCCAGGTCACGAGCATGATATCTAAAGCCTTCCTGCTGTTTTAATGAGTTGTCGTGTTCTTCATCAATAATAATCAGTTTCAGATTCGGCAGGGGGGTAAACAGGGCCGAGCGTGTACCGATTACCACCTGTACTTTATTTTCTGACGCCAGAGTCCAGGCACATAAGCGTTGTCGATCATTGAGGCCGGAATGCAGGGCGGCGACAGGGACGCCCAGTCGTTGCTTAAAGCGCTGGATGAGCTGGGGCGTTAAACTAATTTCCGGTACCAGCACCAGTACCTGTTCGCCCTGTTTGATGATCTTCTCAACCAGAGCCAGATAAACTTCTGTTTTACCACTGCCGGTGATGCCCTGTAATAGAAAGGGTTTAAATTGGCCCAGTGAAGCGCTGACGTCAGTGACGGCCTGCAGTTGTTCATCATTGAGTGGCGGTGCAGGGATGGCTTCGGTGCTGCGGATATCCAGACAGGGGCCTTCTTTACTGATGACCAGCTGTTTCGCTTCTAGCCCCTGCATGGCCGGGCGCCAGTTTTCTATAACGGCATTCAGGTGTTCTGCGGATATAATCCCGTTCATTTGCTGGAGTAACTTTAGCAGGCCGGACTGTTTGACTGCGCGCTTGAGTTCGGATGGGTCGAGTAATCGACCGGTTTCCGTCAGCTGCCAGATGATTTCACCTCTGACCTGAGTGCTCTGTCCCTGCTTGAGTAAATTGGGTAGGGCGGTGAACAGGACTTCGCCAATGGGGTGATGATAATAATCAGCGGCCCATTGCAGTAGTTTGAGCTGGGCTCCGGGTAGCACGGGTGTCTCATCAATCACCCTGTCGATGGCTTTTATTTTATTAGCCGGTAGCTGGCTGGTCTGGCTGGTTTCCATTACCAGGCCTGTCAGTGATTTTCGTCCAAATGAAACCTCGACCCGGCAACCAGGGCTGACTGATTGCTGGTGTTTTTCCAGGCTGTAATCAAAAAGACCAAACAGGGGAACGGGGACAGCAACTCTGGCAAATTTCACTTCGGACATCCCGCCTATTGTGCCAGTGAGAACGGGTTTGACGCTACTGATAAAGCCATTTGTTTTAACTCGAGTAGACTATTTTTTGTATTTGGCAAAAAATATTTTGATATATCTCAAAATGTTTTCCACAGAAGCTGTGGATAACTTTGTGGATTACTCATCTAAATGGACTAGAAATAAGCATCCTATGGCCTTATGTGTCAAATTGATTAAAAAGTAGTCATTTTAAATTATTTAATAATTTCAATAAGTTATGACTATCATAAAGCTGAAACACTATAAATACAGTGGTTTCGTGAATATTAGTCTTATTGAATATCAGACATGTGTATAAGTAAAAAAAATAAAAAAACTATTGCTATGAATTTATGAATTTGTTAGCAGGTAATTTAGTCGATTTAATCTTCTATTCTAATGTTAAGTTATAGTTAGTTGTTGTAAGTAATTGTTTTTAATCGATTATTGTAATAATTCTCTGATAAAGGATTTTTTGTCGCTTAACCACGCATTATTTTTTTCGATTAAATCGACAGATTTCTTTATTTGAGAAAGTTATCAACAGTTTTTTATAGTAATAATTCTTTTTAAAACAGTGGCTAACAGTTTATTGGTGTTTTTTTAAACAGCCTGTGTTTTTGGTCAAAAATAAAGCATAGTAATAAAATTGTTTAAAAAATAATCTGATTAGCAGGCGGGTTAGCTGTTTTTTAAGATGATCTGGAAAGTGCCAGCGACTACTTACCTTAAATGATGATATATCTGGCCACTCTGTAGCAGGTTGAAAAAATCAGAAGAATGGGTCCGCAAATTAACGCTAATATTTTTTGCGTTGATTTGCGGACTTATGCTGTTATCTTTTATTCAACAATTCCTGATGGCTAATTGATTGTTTAGCCGCTGTAAGGTGATGTGGTAATAACTAGAATTAACTGTCAGCTTAAGTCTAAGCTGGTACAGTAAATGTGTTAGATTAAGCTGTAACTCAGACTCCTTTAGCTATTATATAAAGACCAGATTCACAAATATTATGTCCCTATGGCAAACCATCAGTAAACATATCTCGACCACTACGGGTGAAGATTTTGATATCAGTCAGCAGCAGGGTGTGGGCGGTGGCTGTATTAATGACGCGCTGAAAATCACTGACGGCAAGCGGCACTATTTTGTAAAAATCAATCATGTTTCTCATGGCGATATGTTTGAAGCCGAAGCTCAGGGTTTGTATGAGCTGGCCGCTAGTCATACGGTGAGGGTTCCGGAACCGGTCTGTTATGGTGATGATGGGAGTCAGTGTTATCTGGTGCTGGAGTATCTGCAGATGTCAGGTAGTGCCAACATGGCGCAATTTGCCCAACAGTTTGCTGCTATGCACCGTATCACTGAGAAACAGTTTGGCTGGTTTAGAAATAATACCATTGGCTCTACCCCGCAGATCAATACGCAACATCATGACTGGGTCAGTTTCTGGCGGGACAATCGTCTGGGTTATCAGTTAAAGCTGGCGGCAGATAAAGGTTATGGGGGTGAACTGCAAAGCCTGGGTGAAAAGCTGATGGCTGACCTGCCTTCATTATTTAACTATTATCAGCCCCTTGCCTCGATGATGCACGGTGATTTATGGGGTGGCAATCTGGCGGCTTTAGCAGATGGCACACCGGTGATTTATGATCCTGCGTTCTATTATGGTGATCGTGAAGCGGACCTGGCTATGACCCAGTTGTTTGGCGGCTTTGGTCGACGATTTTATGATGCTTATAATGAGGCCTGGCCACTGGATGATGGCTACTCTGTGCGAAAAACTTTTTATAACCTGTACCACATCATTAATCATTTAAATATGTTTGGTGGTGCTTATCATGGTCAGGCTATTTCTATGACAGAACAGGTGTTAGCTGAAATTTCATGAGTCTGGCGCAGCATTATGATGTGATTGTTATAGGCGCTGGTGCTGCAGGTTTAATGTGCGCCATGACTGCGGCTCAAAGAGGGCGCAGAGTGGTCGTACTGGATCATGCGAATAAAGTCGGTAAAAAAATATTAATGTCTGGTGGTGGTCGATGTAATTTTACGAATTTATATGCCAGCCATGAAAATTATATTTCATCCAATCCGCATTTTTGTAAATCAGCCCTGAATCGATACACTCCTTATAATTTTTTAAATCTGGTTGAAAAACATAAGATTAAATATGTTGATAAAGATGAAGGTCAGCTGTTCTGTGAGAATAAAGCAAAAGATATTCTGCATATGCTTTTAACAGAGTGCGCAGATAATAAAGTAAAAATAAAAACCAGATGTACTATTGTTGAAATTAAAAAAAATAATCAGTTTGAGTTAAAAACTTCTGATGGAAAATTTATTGCGTCATCGCTGGTGATCGCCAGCGGAGGTTTATCTATTCCTACACTAGGTGCCACAGGTTTTGGTTATGAAATTGCAAAGCAGTTTGGATTAAAGGTACTGGCACATCGTGCGGCTCTGGTACCGTTTACATTACAGAAGCCGTTGCTGGAAAAGTTAAATAGTTTATCCGGCTTATCGGTTGATGTGTCACTCAGCTGTAATGATGTGACTATCAGGGACGCTATGCTGTTTACTCATCGTGGTTTGAGTGGCCCGGCTGTTTTGCAAATCTCTTCTTACTGGAAACCGGGTGATAGTGTCGAAATAAATCTGTTACCCGAACTCGATGTCGATGCCTTTCTAACGGCGATGAAACAGCAGCATCCTAAAATGGAATTAAAAAATGTCCTGGCTGAGAAAATGCCCAAAAGACTCGCGCAAACCCTGTGTCAGTTATGGAATGTGGATGCCCCGGTGAATCAGCTAAGCGATAAAGTGCTTTCAACGCTGGTAGAAAAATTAACTCACTGGCAGATCAAGCCATCCGGTACCGAAGGATATAGAACCGCTGAAGTGACCCTCGGTGGCGTGGATACCGATGAGCTGTCATCAAAAACCATGGAGGCCAGAAAGCTGCCCGGGCTTTATTTTATTGGTGAGGTGGTGGACGTTACCGGACAGCTGGGTGGTTATAATTTCCAGTGGGCCTGGTCATCGGGCTGGGCAGCTGGTCAGAGCGTGTAATCTAAGTCTTTGATTCTAAAGGCCTAAATAGCTTGTTATTTGTCTGATAGGCGGCGTTAAACATTATTTAATAATATGTTAATATACGCGACCATTTTACGGGTACGTGAAAGTGTCGCATTCCCCCCGGAGCGACTTTACGACCTTATTGATAAGCGTTATTTAGGGAGTCGTTATGACCACAGGTATGAAGCTAAAGCAGTTTTTATTGCATGAAAAACGTACCGGCGTTGAACTGCCATATGATCTGATTGAGCTCATTCACGAAGTGAGTATTACATGTAAGGAAATCGCAGCCACTGTAAGTCGCGGTGAGTTGTCCGGTGTGTTAGGTGTAGCCGGTTCTGAAAATGTTCAGGGTGAAACCCAGAAAGAGCTGGATATCATCACCAATGACATTATGGTAGATCACATGAAAGTCAGTGGTCTGGTGGCTGGCATGGGCTCGGAAGAAGTGGATGATCCTATTTCAGTACCGGCTCAGGAACGTGGTGAATATATTTTAATGTTTGATCCATTAGATGGCTCTTCAAACATCGACGTTAATATTTCAGTGGGTACTATCTTCTCTGTGTTAAAGGCGCCTATGGGTTGTCGGGCAGAGCCAGGGCTGGAAGATTATCTGCAGAAGGGTACAGAACAACGTGCAGCCGGTTTTGTTGTTTATGGTCCTTCAACCGTTCTGGTGTTAACCACAGGTCAGGGTGTGAATATGTTTACCCTGGATAACAGCATTGGTGAATTTGTATTAACCAGTGAAGCGGTGAAAATTCCGGAAGACACAAAAGAATTTGCCATTAATCTTTCCAATAAACGTTTCTGGGAAGAGCCGATGCAGCAGTATATCGAAGACTGTTTGCAGGGTGAAAATGGTCCGCTGGGTCAGCGATATAACATGCGCTGGATTGCTTCAATGGTAGCTGAAGTTTTTCGTATTCTGGTACGTGGTGGTATTTTTATGTACCCCTACGATAACCGTGATCCGTCAAAAGCCGGTAAATTACGTTTAATGTATGAAGCCAATCCAATGAGTTTTATTGTCGAGCAGGCGGGCGGTATGAGTTCAACAGGTCATGCACGCATTCTGGATGTCGATGCAAAAGACCTGCATCAACGTGTACCGGTGGTTTTAGGTTCGCGCAATGAAGTTGCCAAGGTGGTTGAGTATCATTTGAAGGATGAAGATGCAGCGTAAGCTGTACTGATACTTGATGGTGAGTGAAAGCCGGACTTATGTTCGGCTTTTTTGTGCCTATTATAATGTCTGTTTTCGACCCATAGCGGACGTTTGTCTTCACCAGTCTTAAAAGTCGCTATTCCTTACAGTAATTAATCGCTAACAATCGTCATTTTCAATAAATTCCATTTAAATCAGTTAGTTATAGATTAGGTATAATTATTGCTTATTAAGATAAAAGAGCAATAAATTATATAAATGTGTAAAGGGAAATGACAAATGAAATTTTGGAAATTAGCATCAACAGCTACCGTTTTAATTTTATCAACTAGTGCCAATGCGACAATTATTGAGGCTAACTGGCAATCTGTTGGCGATATAACTAGAGATACTGTCAGTGGGCTTAATTGGTTAGACCTTACAGAAACCTTAGGAATGTCTCGAATAGCTGTAGAAGATCAGCTTGTAGCAGGT
>JAPHQX010000044.1 GCA_026196035.1 Gammaproteobacteria bacterium | reverse complement strand
TAGATTATCTCGATTAATGACCTACTAATCATATTAATTTTATAATTTTTTATTTTAACTTGCCCCGAATCAAGTCCTGAATATCTACTTAACGCTATAAACACATGTTGAACTGAGACAATCCTCGAATTGTGATTTATTTAAATTAAACAATGGCATCAGGCAAATGACTAATAATAAGGAACATGATAAAGCAGAAGTCGAGTGTCCAAGTTGTGGCTTATACAATTTATGTCAACTGGCAGGATTGGGTGATGCAAACACGCAGGTACTGGACTCTGTCGTCAATCGCAGAAAAAAGATTTCGAAAAACCAGATTCTGTTTGATGCTAATGAAAAATTCAGAGGTATCTTTGCTGTAAAGTCCGGAGCCTTCAAAACCATAACGCATTCAACTGATGAAACAGCACAAATACTTGATTTTAATATACCCGGCGAATTAATCGGCCTGGATGCCCTTAACGCAGAAACCTATTTACACAGGGTCATTGCCTCTGAGAACAGTAGTATTTGTGAAATGGATTTAGAGGTATTAAAAAAACTGGATGATAAATTCATCGATTTTCAGTCAAGTCTTATCCTGGCACTGGCTAATAAAGTCAGACTGGAACAACATCAGTCGTTACTAATTAGTGCAAAATCCGCAGAACATCGCCTGGCTATATTTCTAATCGGCTTATCCAGCCGTTTTCAACAGCATGGTTTACCTGCAACTCAATTCAAACTACCCATTTCCCGTAAAGATATCGCCAACTACCTGGGCATGGCAGCTGAGACAGTTGCCAGAACATTCAAGGCAATTGAAGATAAAGGCCTCATAGAAAGTCATGCCAGAAATGTAAAATTAGTCAAAATTGAAGAACTCTCTAAACTGGCAGGCACAAATTAAATCATCAGAAATCAGTAACAAATATTACGATAAAGAGTACTGACTCCTTTTATACCTTGTCAGACAAAAAAGCCTCACCCTTATGGACTAGATCATTCGAAGCGAATACTTACTGCTATTATATGCTAGCATTTGAAGATGCCTGTTAAGCCCACACACTCAGAATATAAGATATTCCCCCCCAGCTGCGTATTACCAGTTGGCCTGTTACTAGGGGCCGTATTCTGGCTCATTGATGCAGTTATCGATAGTTTTCTGTTCGGCCAGAACGAGTCATTTATCAGTAATTTATTGTCCCCAGAACCGATCGAACACTGGATGCGCACCCTGGTCTTAATTCTACTTATTATTTTCTCCCTGTTTATTCGCAGAACCTTATCTCGTGAGCAGGAACTGGTTAACCAGCTTAAAAAACACCAGGATGAACTTGAAGAAATAGTCCTCCAGAGAACACAACAACTTGAAACGCTTGCCATGACAGATGATCTCACCGGCGCATTAAATCGTAGAAAATTTTATGAAATACTGGATCATGAGATTGATCGCTATAAACGATATGGAACAGAGCTATCATTACTATTAATTGATATAGATTATTTCAAAAAGGTTAATGACAACTTCGGTCATCACGCCGGTGACCATATATTGAAAAACTTTTCAGACCTCATACAAAATTTGATACGCAAATCAGACTATTTTGCGCGCATAGGTGGTGAAGAATTTGCCATTATTCTCCCCCAGAGCAATTTAAAACAAGCTGTTAACATGGCAGAGAAAATTCGTAACAGGATCTACGAATATAATTTTCCGGAAGTTGGTAAATTAACCGCCAGCATTGGAATTAGCGAGATTCAAAAAAACGAAGAGATCAGCAATTTCACCAGACGAACAGATCACGCCCTTTACGCTGCTAAGGAAAATGGACGTAACTGCTGCCATACATCAGAGCCAGATAAGCTGGAAAATGGCCGATGGAATCAATCAAGCCTGAATTTATAGATAAAATTGTACCTGATTTTTTGATTAACCATTTTTATTCAACATTGAAATAAAATCATTTGAAGTCATCATTTTCCATCCCTTACTGTCTCTTACATAGGGCGCTGATACATAAACAGGCCGTTCAGATCCAGATTGAAAAAGTATTGCCGGATATCCTCTACCATTCCATTTTTTATACAGACCTTTCTCCTGATCGCTATCTTCTGGATTTATTTTGACTTTTACAAATTTCGATAATGATTCTTTAACATAAGAATTAGTAAGCAGCTCCTTCTGAAACTTCTTACAATACTGACACCAGTTTGCATAGACATAAATAAATACAGGGACTTTATTCTGATCACTAATACTTATTGCATCCTGATAACCCTGATAGCCTTTATACCAGTCATTACTGGTATAATCCCCAATAGTGTAATGACCCTGCGAACCTGAAAACCCTAAATAACCGGAGACAATATCCCAGTTCGTCAGCACTCCGAAAAATATAAATACCGCTATTATTTTTTTCAATCTATATACCCTTACTCGTCTTCAGAGTCACCCGTAAGTGCTCGTGCAACAAGACCCAGCAATATCGGGCTTATTAAATATATAACAACTAATAATTTTACTATCATTATCATTCTCTCCTTAAATTGATATCACGATGGTTGACAGACCAACAGATCAAACTTCTGACCGTTCTCAATTATTTCAGATATCAGAAATAAGCACATGAGCCTAAATAATCTTACCAAGGTATAAACCTAATTCCATATCTGCACCGAGAATATGCCCGGTCAACCAGTGTTCAAGAGATTCAATCCTGTCACTCGAAACCTGTTTAGCCTCCTGCAAGAACCGTTCACGCAGCTCACTGGCGCTTTCAATCAATTTCTGGTGCTCAGACTTATGCGCCTCAAAGCCATCATAACCATGCTTCAGCATTAAACGCTCCTCATGCCTGAAGTGCCAGATAGTGCAACTGATCAGTTCTTCCAGCACCGCCTCAATATACTCTGTTGCTTCGCCCTCCTCAACAGCATGACTCAGGATATTAAACAGATCCACAAGCCTGCGGTGATCTTCGTCTATTTCCTCAACATCAACACTTAAGGTTTTGTCCCAGACCAGGTCTTTCATTAAACGTCTCCAAATAGCTACGACAACTTTTCGTAAATCACGCCCTTTATCTTATCATTAATTATTCTACAGATATTGTTTTAGCCCCCTTATAGCATCTCTCCTGTTTTCGAATAATTTTACAGAAACAGGATAAAGTGTAATTTTATAAAATCCTTCTATTATCTCCTTTACCACTTTACCACCTTACCCTCATCCCTGTCACAGTCCACATGTAAGTCAGACGCATAGACATTTGCCAGTATCTGATCTGTTGTTTATAGAACATGTATTACTTATTTTAACGACACCTCCAATTAGTCATTTATGTGGGAACATGCATGAAGCAAAAGAACGGGAGTACAGTAAAGCAGAGATTTGGCCAGCCTGCTCTCTACAACCAATAACTTATATATACATCAAAAAAAACCTTAGAAAATACATGATTTATGAAACCCAGGGAACTGATTAATAAATATCTCTCCTGATGAAAACCCGATCTGTTTTTCAATTATTTCATGCACATCACAAATACAGAAATACCCTTATATATCAATGCTATATATTATTTTTTATATTTTGTAAATATATTATTAGTGATTTCAGACAAAGAAAAAAATGTTGAATACACATATACTCTTCAATAAGCTAACAGCAGTGAATGAATATGTATCAGAACCCAGCTATCAATTTGTTATCACCTGATCTCGTACGATATCATTTCAAAATACTGGTGAATAAACTACTTCTCATATTATTAGTCTTCATTACAATACATCCGCCATCAATTGCCGAAATAGTTTCATTAGAGATAAACAGTGGATTAATCGCACAGGCCGACTATAGACCCGGTGACAGTAACAAGCCCACTATTCTACTTTTACATGGTTTTTTACAAACCTATCAATTCAGTATTATCCAGTCGATCAGTAATGAATTATCAGATAATGGATATACCATATTGGCTCCTACACTTACCATGGGAATAAATAAGCGCTCACAGAGCATGACATGCGACATGATCCAGTCTCATACATTCGGTGACCATCATAAAGAACTGGATAACTGGATAAACTGGCTTAAGAAAAAAGGACATGATGAAATAATATTAATTGGCCATAGTACAGGCGCACTGAGACTCATAAGTTATACCAGTCAGAAAAACGCCCAAAGAAATAACATTACTCGTGTCATACTGATTAGCCCAACTATGCCAGGCGCCACAAATAAACCAGCTGTACTCAAAAACAATCTTGATACAGCACACTCACTAATACAAAAGGGTAACGCTGAGCCAAATAAATTTTCACTTGCCTATTGCTCAGAAAATTATATCTCATCCGCTGAAGCCTATATCAGTTACGCTTCATTAACTGAAAACAAATTCTTTGATTATTTAAAAAAGACAGACATTCCTCTGGCAGTCATATTAGGCAACAACGACAAGCTAATACCACAAAACTGGTACAATCAACTCAAACAAGCGGGTGCAAACATAACGCCTATTGAAGGCGCCAACCATTTTTACTCAAATGGCAATGAATTTGACTTGTTTGATGCTATTAACGGCATAATAGAACAGTAAAAATATTACCCGGGAAAAACATGGTGACAAAAAGGCGTCCAATATCAGGCAATCAAATATTAGTAGGCTTTTTGCTGATTTCGATCCTGTTATTTAGCCTGATTGGTGCATGGATGCTGGAGCAAACAAGAGAAATAGAACTCGCTATTGAAACAAGCAATCAACAAGCCGCAAAAGATGAAATACAGAATGCAGTCTCAAACACCCTGTCACATATCAATGAGCAGATCATTAAACTTAAAAGCTGGAGCGAAATACAACAACAATTCAACAATCCGGTTTTCTATGATTACTGGCAAAGGAATCGACCACAAAAAATCGGCATTGTTCATGATCACATAAAAAACATCGAACTGTACTCCCCTGACGGCTCGACTTTAAGACAATCCAAAGCAGAAAACAACGCACTTCCTAATAGACTACCCACTAAATTAACCTATCTATCAAGGAACAAAGACAAACTCTATTATTACAATTTTACAGAATTTACTGACCCGCAAGCGAACAAGAAATATGGTTACATAGGTGCACGTGTAGATTTTATTGAAACATTTCTAGATATAAACAGGTTTCGCTATATTGACACTAAATCCTTAAAATTTGAAATACCTGATACCACATACAGTACAGTAGAACAATTAATACCGAATATAAAATACAATGTAGTGACAATCAACGCGCTACACGACCTCAAAGGAGTGATGTTTACATCATTCTTCAATATTATTGCTGTATTAATAATACTGGGTATTAGCGCTTATTATATTTTATATCGTTTTTTTCAGAATCCACTTCAAATACTATCCAGTTATATTAATAACTTCAGGCGCAATCAAAACAAATCTGCCACCACTGATATCACACTTGACCAGTTAGTCACCAAAGAAATAGATACATTATTTAATTCATTTAAGAATTATCAAAATGATCTTAACGCCATGCATTCGAACCTTAATAAGAAAAATACAGAATTATGGCGTCTAGCTCATCATGATCCATTGACCAGTGTACCCAATCGTCGCGCATATGATGAAGACTGGAAACAAATGACCAGCCTTATACAAGGACAGTTAATTAATATTTCAGTTATGTTATTTGATTGCGATCACTTTAAAGCCATTAATGATACATATGGACATGCGACCGGTGATTCAGTAATAAAAGCCGTCGCCAGCTGCATACAGTCGTGCCTGAGAGATAATGACCGTTTATATCGCCTGGGTGGTGATGAATTTGCCATACATGTCATCAATGCCACTCCTGACGAGATAGATGAACTTGCTATTTGCTGTCAGAATTCAGTTAACAATTTTTCATTTAAAGAACTGGGAATTAAAGAACCTGTTCGTTTTAGCATAGGAATAGCCCATGCTTCAGGATCAGAGACTAAAAGTCTGCATGAATTACATAAGAAAGCTGATATCGCAATGTACCAGGCTAAAAAGCCGGGCACAGGAAAAATCGTCCACTATGAACCTGAACTTAGCACAAGCCCTATTATTTCAAGTAGATATTTACAGGCTGTTTATGAAGCAATTGAGAATTGCAAAGGCATAAGCCTGCACTATCAGCCGGTGATTAGCCTTACATCACCTGATGAAAGCTTTTGTGAAGTACTTGCACGACTTGAGGATGATGAAGGATTGATTATGCCTTCGCATATATTCCCTATTGTTAACGCAGAAGGCCTCGAAGTAGAATTTGATCTTGCCATACTTAAGGCAATCAAGTCATCGCTTGAAACTGGCGCTATCCCCAAAAAAACACGACTATCAATAAACCTGGGAGAAACCAGCGTAACCAATCCTTTGATATATAATGCAATTAAAGAACTACATCCTTACCTGAACAACTACGGAATAATTCTTGAAGTAACTGAGACCGCATTAATCACTGAATTACACAAAGCCACTGAAATACTGACAGAATTACGTGCTGAAGGCTTCCTGATTGCACTCGATGATTTTGGCAGTGGATATTCATCTCTACGTTATCTTGCAAGTATGCCCGTTGATATTATTAAATTTGATATCTTAATGGTGCATGCACTCGAAAGTAATGATACTCAACGTCAAATCGCTATTGATGTGGCACGTATGATTCTTTCTGCCGGTTATGATCTTGTTGCCGAAGGTATAGAAGATGAAGCAATGCTAAGAAAAATACATATGTTAGGCTTTACCCATGCTCAGGGCTATCTACTGGCCTATCCTTCCACTGAAATTCATCAGCCAGAAAAATACAATATACACCAGCGTTCCAATACTGCTTAAAAAGCATTTAGTAGAATTAAACATCAGTAGCACTTCATTATTCGTTTTTAATTTCTTGCACCCTATTGTTTTATTTATTTTCAGCCAGACTGAGATCAAACCAGAAGGTACTGCCTTTATCTTTCAAACTCTCAACGCCGACATCTCCACCCATTAGCTCGACCAGATGCTTAGTGATCACCAGACCTATACCCGTCCCTTCCACATTAAAAGTTTGATTCATACGTTCAAAAGAGGTAAACAATTTAGCCATTTCCTCCTCATTCATACCAACTCCAGTATCTGTAACTCGAATACGTAACCGTCGTAGATTAATCACCTCAGCATCCAGCGTAATAGAACCTTGATCACGATTGTATTTAACTGCATTAGTAAGAAGATTCAACAACGCCTGCTTTGTTCGAGTAAAATCAGCATTGATGAAAAATTCTTTATCACTAACATGATCTATCAGTTCTATTTTACGCAGCTCCTGCTGATTTTTTATAAGCGGGATAACATCCTTTAATACCTCAGTTACTGAGATGGTTTCAATCGAGACTGTTAGCTTACCTGATTCAATTTTTGCCAGATCTAGTACTTCATTAATAAGCCCCAGCAAATGATGACCTGCATTGATGATTTCTTCGACATGATCACACTGGGCATCACTAAGCTCTCCAGCATCTAATTCAAGTAATTGAGCAAACCCGAGAATAGCATTCATAGGCGTACGTAACTCATGACTCATGCGAGACAAAAAATCCGACTTAGCTTTATTAGAACGCTCAGCTTCTTCTTTTGCCTGTAGATATTCAGCCGTTCTTAACTTAACCTGCTCTTCCAGTTCGTCTCTGTATTTTTGCAGCGCAAGCTCAGCCTGCTTACGTTGAGTAATATCTTCAACACTTGACCAGATGTAATCCAGACCTTTCCGAGTCACAATACGCCCTCTTAGACGAACGGGGACACGGTGACCATCAACATGAAAATACTCCTTTTCATAAGGGCCATACATACCTGTCATTTTTAGACTTTTTAATTGCTCTTGTTCATCTTCAGCATACTCTTCTGGTGTAATATCCCAGTAACTTAAGCGCTTAAGCTCATCAATATTTCGTCCCACAATACGTGAATATGCCGGATTTACACTCTCTAACGAACCATCCATCTTTGTTAATGCCAATCCAATAGGCAATGTATCGAATAACATACTATTAAAGGCTTCACTTTCACTTAATTCCGACTCCAGCTGCAAACGATCATTAATCATGCTATTAAAAGACTTAACAAGGTTCTCAATTTCAGGATCGGATTGCTTTAAAGAGATTTCACCCTTATGTTTGCCTTTACCATACAAGCTCATCCATGCTGATAACTGATCTAAAGGCGCGGATAGATGTCGCCCTATCAAAATAGCACCCCACACGCCTATAAAAGAAACCAGAAATGAGGCCCATAAAACTTTATTTCTTATTTTTTTAATCAGATAATTAACTTCATTTTTATTAATGCCTATATGCAACCGGGCACGCATGCCTTCAATAAGCGGGATCTCAATATCATAAACCTCTCCATATTCCGTAATAAAATTTACATCACCATGCTCATGCTGAATATAACTTAATAAACTACGTGGAAAACCCCGATCAAAAGTATGAACAAATAGATCCCCATTAAAATTTGTTACAAAAGCATATTCCAGGG
>JAPHQX010000035.1 GCA_026196035.1 Gammaproteobacteria bacterium | reverse complement strand
GTTGACTGGTTTTCCTGATACTGGTCACCAAGAATATCTTTGAGCAGATCTTCGATGCCTGTTTCATTATCACTATCATTATTCAGACTGTTCTGTGATATTGATTCTGATGTTATATCATCTGTATTGATTTCAGCGTTATTGTCTTCTGATTGTACAGGTTGACTTTCCTCATACTGATCACCAAGAATATCTCTGATCAGGTCTTCAATTCCCGTTTCTTCATCACTATCTTTGTTCAGACTGTCCTGTGACATTGATTCTGATGTTATATCATCTGTATTGATTTCAACGTTATTGTCTTCTGTTTGTGTAGATTGATTTTCCTCATACTGATCACCAAGAATATCTTTGATCAGGTCTTCGATGCCTGTTTCGTTATCACTATCATTATTCAGGCTGTTCTGTGTTATTGATTCTGATGTTATATCGTCTGTATGTCTTTCATATTCGATTTCATCTGTCAGTGCATATTGGCTTTCCAGGTGCTGGTCACCAGGAATATCTTTAAGTTGATCTTCGATGTTCGTTTCATTTTCATTGTTGTCTGAGTTTATCTGATCCATTAATGAAAATTCATCAGGATCAGTATCAGATAATGAATCATTCTCATGGCTTTCTATTGTCGGCTTTTCCAGATACGAGTCTTCAGAAATATCGATTTGTGCATTGTCATTGGTTATTGTGTTATTTGTAAATTCGGTAGAATCTTCATTGTTCTCAGTTGAATTTTCTATGTCTAATAGTGAGTCATCACTTTGATGTGAATTTTGAAATTCGTCGTCTATTGATGAAATATTATTTTCCATGTAACTACCGTAAAAAGTTTTCAGAAAATTTAGATACTTTTTAATTTATCAGTTGTTTTGTGTGATTTTCTTAAGTATTTGATAAATATAGGAAAAAACGCCAATACTGGCGTCTGTGATTTTTCTTTTACAGACTTAAATATAGTGTATTAAAGTTGTTTTTGCTTGATATATAAGACTCAATTAACAGTCGGTATTTTTATGTGTGCAGGGTTAAATTCAAGGAATTAATATCGTTTAACAAGATAAAGTTAATCATTAGATTTGATTCTCTTTATCAGAACATAAACAGCGCCAGTACCACCGTCTTTAGGTTGTGCTGTGGTAAAGGCGAGTATGCCTTCTATGTTTTGCAGCCATTTGTTTACCAGTGCTTTTAATACCGGCCTGCCATCTTCAGAGTTGTATCCTTTGCCATGTACTACACAGACCAGCTTGTAATGATTCTGTTGTGCGGATTTTATAAAAGCCAGTAATTTCTTTCTGGCCTGATCGCGGGTTTGGCCATGCAAATCGATGTGATGTTCAATGGGTAGCTTTCCATTACGTATTTGTTTGATGAGTGACTTCTGGACGCCGGGGCGTATAAATTCAAGATAATCACCACAGTCAGGCACAAAGTCATCGCTGAGTGTATCGTCAATGCTATCGTCCTGTATTACTGTGCGACGGGTTATCGGCCTGGCTTCTTTATGGACGGGTGTTTTGTCATGTTCGATAGGGGTGACGCCTGCCATCGCCTGTTTAAACAAATCAAAATCGTCTTCGTAGTTTGAATCTGACATAAATCTTACTTGCAGTTACAGCTTATGTTTATATAGTATCAATGAATTAATTAACAGGCTCCATGTTTTGTGAATATTTTATTAAGTAATGATGATGGCTATCTTGCACCAGGTTTAACTATTCTGGCTGAGTCCCTGTTAAAGCTGGGTAAGGTTACGGTAGTGGCACCTGATCGAAATCGTAGCGCAGCCAGTAATTCTCTGACACTTGATCGCCCTATACGGGCAGCCCAGGCAGAAAATGGTTTTGTCAAAGTCGATGGTACGCCCACAGACTGTGTGCATCTGGCTATCACGGGATTGCTTGATAAGGAACCGGATATTGTTGTCTCAGGGCCTAATGCCGGACCTAATATGGGTGATGATGTTTTGTATTCAGGTACTGTGGCAGCCGCTACAGAAGGGCGTTTTCTGGGGTTTCCCGCGATTGCGGTTTCCATGTGTTCTTATGAGCCGGAATATTATGAAACCGCCTGCATAGCCGTTGATAAGATTCTTGCTCAGCTGGTCAGATCACCATTACCCGAAGATTCTATTCTTAATGTTAACGTGCCAGATATTCCCTGGGCTGAGGTCAAGGGCTTTCAGGCAACACGGCTGGGTAATCGACACAAGTCCGAAGGTGTTATTAAGCAAACTGATCCGCGAGGTGAATCTGTTTACTGGGTGGGGCCTCCCGGAGAGGAGCAGGATGCCGGTGAAGGCACTGACTTTTATGCCACTCGAAACGGTTTTATTTCCATTACCCCTTTGCAGATTGATTTAACACGGTATGATAGCCTGCAAAATCTAAAATCATGGTTAGAAGAAGTTAAATAAGCGTGTTGAAATTTACTGAATCCCATATCCAGGGTATTGGTATGACCTCTCAGCGTACCCGTGACCGCCTGGTCCAGCGTTTGAGAGATAAAGGTATACAGAATGAAATGGTGCTTGATGTCATGCGCAGCATGCCACGGCATCTGTTTGTTGATGAAGCGCTGGCACAACGTGCCTATGAAGATGATGCACTGCCTATAGGGCATGGTCAGACGATTTCTCAGCCTTTTATTGTCGCCAGAATGACGGAGATACTTTTGAGTCGGGGTGTTCCTGATAAGGTTCTGGAAGTCGGTACAGGTTCTGGTTTTCAGGCGGCTGTCTTATCAAGACTGGTATCGCAGGTCTATTCTGTTGAGCGTATTGTTGCCTTGCAGATACAGGCCAGAGAGCTATTTCATAAACTCAATTTTAATAACATCGCTTTAAAGCATACGGATGGTTCCTGGGGCTGGCCTCAAAATGGGCCTTACCCGGCTATTATTGTGACCGCTGCACCAGAGCAGGTGCCTGATGCATTGCTCGATCAGCTGGCTGTGGGCGGTATTATGATTATTCCGGTCGGTGGTCAGGCAGGTGGGCAGAAATTGTTACAGATTACCCGTGGAGTTGATGGTTACACAGAAGAAGAGCTGGATGGTGTTTATTTTGTTCCGCTGTTAAAAGGGGCCGTACGCCAATGATTTTTGCGGGTATTTACAACCGCTGCATGCAGTGGGCCGCACATCGACATGCCGAACGCTATCTGATCGGCGTGAGTGTTTTTGAAGCAATTTTTTTTCCAGTACCGACGGCATTAATGCTGATTCCGATGGTAGTGGCCAAACCCCATAAAGCGTTGCGTTTCTCAACTGTTGCGACCGTAACTTCTGTGTTGGGTGGAATGGTGGGTTATCTATTGGGGTATGTGGCGATATCGGCCATTGAACCCTGGATTATGGATGTCGGATGGGGCGATAAATATCAGACGGCCCAGGACTGGTTTGCTATTTATGGCATGTGGGCCGTGGTCATTGCCGGTTTTTCTCCGATTCCATTCAAGCTGTTTACGGTTTCAGCAGGGGCGCTATCCATGCCGTTTGGCTGGTTTGTTCTGGCGGCTATTCTCGGTAGAAGTGCGCATTTTTATCTTATTGGTATGACCATGGCATGGGCAGGTCCAAAAATGGAGCCTATGGTTCGGCGTTATATAGAATGGCTGGGCTGGCTTACGGTTATTATTGCTATTATTGCTTATGTCTGGCATCAAAATCAGTAAATCAGTTATTTATTCGTTAATTCTGTTGTCTCTGATGATTCTTCTTCAGGCCTGTGCTGAGGTGCGCCCTGACTGGGATCCGCAGGATTATTCAGTCAGGCGTGGTGATACCCTGTATTCTATTGCCTGGCGTTATGAAAAAGATTTTCGAGACCTCGCCAGCTGGAATGATATAAAGCCACCTTATGCTATTTTCCCCGGGCAGCGATTACGTATGCAACCCGACAGTTCAGCAGGTACTGTGGGCAGTGAAGATAAAGAACCCCTGATTATCCCTTCGTCACCTTTATATGCGCCGTCAGTAGCCAGATATCCTGTAGAGCCACTTACCGGTGCTGATTCTGTGATCGTGCAGAAGGGAGATACCCTTTATTCCATTGCCCGTCGTCAGGGGCTTACTCACAAACAGCTGGCTCGATGGAACAGGTTAAAACCCCCTTATAATCTTTATCCAAAGCAAAAACTAACCCTTAGACCCCCCGCAACTTCAGCGGTAGCAAAGACCAGTCCACAGAACGAAAACATAAAAAAACAGCTGGAAATAGTAAAAAAACAGCAGTTTGTAGATAAAAAACCAGAATCAGCGCTTCCTTCCAGGGTAACTTCGTGGAACTGGCCAGTAAAAGGACGGGTCGTCAGTCAGTTTAAATCTAATGATACAGCTCGCAAGGGAATCATTATTGCAGGTAATCGTGGTCAATCAGTGAGGGCGTCAGCCGCTGGAAAAGTCGTTTATAGCGGTAATGGTCTGATTAGTTACGGAAATCTTGTCATTATTAAACATAGTAATACCTTTCTAAGTGCCTATGCTTACAATCGTAAACTGCTGGTTAAAGAAGGTGAATTAGTGACTAAAGGACAGGTGATTGCTCAAATGGGTAGTGTTGATAAGGGGCGTTCCAGGTTGCATTTTGAAATCAGGAAAAATGGAAAACCGGTGAATCCGATGAGCTATTTGCCTAAAATTTAATCTTTTTTATTGATTTTGCTTGTAATTTGTTACGAATTGGCTTAAAAAGGAGTTCTAAACCTGTGATTTTAAGAGATATTTAAAAAAACTCACACGGCAACAGCCGATATTCAGGTTTTACTAAATGATGAAAACTAAATGTAAGAAGAGAGGAGACGCTTAAACGAAATATAGCCAAGGCTACTATTACTTTATCAACATGTGATCACGTGGGGAGGGTCATCATGAGTGCAGTCTGCAAAACAAAAAAAACAACAACAAAAAAACCGACTACTAAAAAAAGTACTAGCAAAATTAAAGCAGTAAAAAGCACAAGTAAAAAAGTGACTGCTGTAAAAGCTAAGAGTAAAAAAACTGTCGATGCGAAAGATATTGAAGATACATTAGACGAGGATTTACTTCTCGATGATGTAATGGAAGATAAAGAACTCGATGATATCGAAGAAGATGAAATAGAAACAGTTGCTGAAGTTAAAGATGTTAAGAAAAATAAATATACGGCAGAAAATGCGAGCCGTAAAGAACTTGACGCAACCCGTTTATATCTTCGTGAAATAGAATCATCAGCTTTATTAACAGCTGAAGAAGAAGTCTACTATTCACGTCTGTCTCTCAAAGGTGTGGAATCAGCCCGTAAAAAAATGATCGAATGTAATTTACGCCTCGTCGTAAAAATTGCACGTCGATATATGAATCGTGGTCTTGCGCTTCTCGATCTGATCGAAGAAGGCAATCTTGGTCTGATTCGCGCAGTTGAAAAATTCGATCCTGAAAAAGGTTTCCGTTTTTCTACTTATGCCACCTGGTGGATACGTCAAACTGTTGAACGTGCATTGATGAATCAAACACGTACTATACGCTTACCCATTCACGTTATTAAAGAGCTTAATGTTTACTTACGTGCCGCACGTAAGCTTGAACAAACAATGGAGCATGAGCCCTCGCCAGAGGATATTGCTGCACTGGTTGACAAGCCTGTCGAGAATGTTGAAAAGATGTTAGGCCTGAAAGACCGCGTATCATCTGTTGATGTTCCAGTGGGTGTTGAAAATGACCGTCCATTGCTGGAAATTATTGCTGATGAAAGCAATCCTGAGCCATCTGCAATCTTACAGGATGAAGATGTAATGGCGAATCTGGAAATGTGGCTGGGTCAGCTTGATGAAAAGCAACGTCAGGTAGTGGTACGTCGTTTTGGTCTTCATGGCTATGAGCGTACAACTCTTGAAGAGGTTGGTCGTGAGTTAGGTGTAACACGTGAGCGTGTTCGTCAGATTCAGATGGATGCTTTACGTCATATGCGTAAAATTCTTGAAAGCCAGGGTTTTTCAGAAGAGTTTCTTTTAAGAGATTAATCTTTTATTGGGTTTATAAAAAAGGCGGAACATCTGTTCCGCCTTTTTTATTTCAGGAAATAATGATTCCTGCAGCAACCTTACGATCTTCTGAGAGTAAAACATTATAAGTACGGCATGCAGCGCCTGTATTCATAAATTCAATACCTATACCCATATTAATGATTGATGAATAGTTTTCTGGACGAGGGAAAAGTATCTGTTTGCCTGTGCCGATAATAATAACTTCAGGTTGTAGTTCGAGAATAGCCTGTAATGACTGATTTGATAGGTCGTTAATTTCACTAACCGGCCAGTTCTCAATGATTTGAAAATTACTGACAATCAAACTCTGAGTAAACATCTTTTCGTTAATGGTGATGCTATTGTCGTCATAGCGATCAATCACCTGTGAGCCGGAATTAAAATCTTCACTAAATTTCATAATAGTTATTTATCATGTCTTAATTATTTTTTATTAATACAGGGTTAAAGCTCTTGTTATACATATTGACAGTCATGTCAATCAACAGTAGGTTGCCAGTTTAATTACTGTTTTTCAGGAATACCAGTCTTGCAAGATGAATTTCATAGAATTAAACGCTTGCCACCTTATGTTTTCAATATAGTCAATGAGTTGAAGGCTCAGGCCAGATCCCGTGGTGAAGATATAATTGATTTTGGTATGGGTAATCCTGATCAACCCACGCCACCGCATATAGTAGACAAGTTAACTGAGGCTGCACAACGAGGCGATACCCATCGTTATTCAATGTCCAGGGGTATACCCAGATTAAGGAAAGCCATAGCTAACTGGTATTCACATAACTACCAGGTTGAAATTGATCCTGAATCTGAAGCTATTGTCACCATTGGTTCTAAAGAAGGACTGGCGCATCTTGCATTAGCAACCATGGGGCCGGGTGATGCGGTTCTAGTGCCTAATCCTGCTTATCCTATACATCCCTATGGTTTTGTTATTGCCGGTGCCGATATTCGTCATGTGCCTATGACCTCTGAGGTTGATTTCTTTGATGAAATGGAAAAAGCCATTAAGGATTCCTGGCCAAAGCCAAAAATGCTGGTGCTTAATTTTCCTGCTAATCCAACCGCTCAGTGTGTGGAGCTGGATTTCTTTGAAAAGGTTGTAGCCATTGCCCGTGAGCATGAAATCTGGGTTGTGCATGATAATGCCTATGCAGAAATAGTTTTCGATGGCTACAAGGCGCCTTCTATATTGCAGGTAAAAGGTGCAAAAGATGTGGCTGTAGAGTTTTATTCTTTATCAAAGACCTATAATATGCCCGGTTGGCGTGTTGGTTTCATGTGTGGCAATAAAACACTGGTAGCTGCCCTGGCCAGAATGAAGTCCTATCTGGATTACGGGATGTTTACGCCTATTCAGGTAGCGGCTATAGCTGCACTGGATGGGCCGCAGGATTGTGTGGCCGAAATTTGTGAAATGTACCGCAAACGTAGAGATGTTTTATGCAAGGGATTAAATGAAGCGGGCTGGCAAGTAGAATACCCTAAGGCAACGATGTTTGTATGGGCAAAAATACCCGATCAATTTAAAGAGTTGGGATCGCTGGAATTTTCCAAGAAATTGTTACAGCAGGCAAATGTGGCAGTGTCCCCGGGAATAGGTTTTGGTGAATATGGCGATGACCATGTTCGTTTCAGTTTAATTGAGAATGAGCATCGAACCAGACAGGCGATTCGTTCAATTAAACAAATGTTTAAACAGGTTTAATATAAATTTAATTTAACTCAATATTTTTATAGTTGAGAAGTAGTGGAGAAATAACAGAATGAAACCGGTCAAAATTGGCTTATTGGGTTTAGGTACTGTCGGTGGTGGAACAGCAACTGTTTTATTGCGAAATTGTGATGAAATTTCACGCAGAATAGGCTGTTGTCTTGAGGTGGTGCATGCAGCGGCTCATGGTATAGACCAGCAAACGATTCTTGATCCGGCAAAATGCAAACTGACCGAGGATGGTTTTGAGGTTGTTAGTAATCCTGATGTCGATATTATTGTTGAATTAATCGGTGGTTACACAATAGCGCTTGAGCTGGTGATGAAGGCAATTGAAAATGGTAAGCATGTGGTTACGGCCAATAAAGCATTAATTGCCCTGCACGGTAGTGAGATATTTAAAGCAGCCAATGAGAAGGGCGTTATTGTGGCTTATGAAGCGGCTGTTGCAGGTGGTATTCCTATTATCAAAGCTGTACGTGAAGGTCTGGCGGCTAATAAAATTGAATGGATTGCGGGTATTATTAATGGTACAGGTAATTTTATTCTTACCGAAATGAAAGAAAAGGGACGTGCCTTTGCGGATGTGTTAAAGGAAGCGCAGGAGTTAGGATATGCAGAAGCTGATCCAACATTTGATGTTGAAGGTATTGACGCTGCACACAAATTAACCATTCTTGCATCGCTGGCATTTGGTATTGATTTGCAATTTGATAAAACATTTACAGAAGGTATCAGTAAAATTACACCGGAAGATGTAACCTATGCAGAAGAACTGGGTTATCGTATCAAGCATCTGGGTATTGCACGAAAAACAGATAAAGGCATCGAGATGCGTGTGCATCCAACTTTGATACCTGAAAAACGATTAATTGCAAATGTAAATGGCGTGATGAATGCTGTACTGGTAAAAGCTGATGCAGTAGGGCCAACACTTTACTATGGTGCGGGTGCAGGGGCTGAACCGACAGCATCTGCAGTTGTTGCGGACCTTGTTGATGTGGCACGAGCAATGGATACAGATAAACAAAGTCGTGTCGCTTTATTAGGATTTCAGCCTGAATCTATTTCAAATATACCTGTACTAGCACAGGATGAATTTGAAACAGCTTACTACCTGCGGATGCTTGCAGAAGATCGCCCAGGTGTACTTGCAGATATCACACGTATTTTTGCTGATCAGGATATTAGTATTGAAGCCGTTATTCAGAAGGAGCCAGAGGAAAATGAAACCTGTGTTTCTCTGATACTGTTAACTTCAGTAGTGATAGAAAAAAATATGAGTGCAGCCATTAAGCAGATTGAAGCTATGTCAGTTATAAAAGGGCAGGTAACCAAAATACGCATGGAACATCTGAGTTAAGGTAACTGTTTATAAAGCACTTTATAGAAAAGGCCTTTAGTGGCCTTTTCTTGTTTAAGGACAATGACATTTGTCCTGTTTTTTACTATAAAATCCATGTAGAACTAATATACGCCTTTACCTAAAAAGGTTTTAATATGGCAAAATTACGTTTTCTAGGCGCTATTCAGCAGGTGACAGGTTCCTGTTATCTAATAGAGACGGACACAAGCAAAATATTGCTTGAGTGCGGCATGATACAGGGAGAGATTAAGCCAGATAAAACTCCAGATAAACTGTTTCAGTTTAATCCTTCTGATATCGATTTTGTGATTCTTTCCCATGCTCACCTTGATCACTCCGGTTTACTGCCCGGGCTGGTTCGTGAAGGTTATCGGGGTTCTATTTTTGTTACTACACCAACGCACGATCTGCTAGATATCATGTTGAAAGATGCTGCTTTTTTGCAGCAAAAAGATATCGAATGGGAAAATAAACGACGTATGCGCAGGGGAAAAAAAGCTGTCGATCCGATTTATGATATTGATGATGTTGAGCAGGTTCTTCAGCAATTAATTACTATTGATTATGATGTTAAAATTGATATTAACAATGATCTGAATTTATGTTTCCGTGATGCGGGCCATATCATTGGTTCATCGATTGTTGAGTTATGGATCAATGAAAATGGCCAGACAAAGAAGCTGGTGTTTTCTGGTGACCTTGGTAATAGTAGTTCGCCATTGTTACGAGATCCGTCAATTATTGAAAATGCAGACCTGCTATTGATGGAATCTACTTACGGTGATCGTAACCACCGTCCTGCAACTGAAACCATTAAGGAGTTTAGAGAGGCATTGAGTGAAGCAATGGATGATGGCGGTAATGTTTTTATTCCGTCTTTTGCAGTTGGTCGTACTCAGGATTTACTTTACCATCTTGGCCAGTTTTATCATGATGGTGTTCTTGGCCAACAAAAGGTATATCTTGATAGCCCTATGGCAACCAGTGTAAGCGAAGTCTACTTACGACATACGCAGCTCTATAATCTTGAAAATCCTGAATTTACAGAAAGTATTAAAAAAGGCTGGAAAGACTGGTTGCCAATATTGACCTATACACGCAGTACAGAAGAATCAATGGCGCTTAATAATATTTCCAGTGGAGCAATTATTATTGCGGGTAGTGGTATGTGTACCGGAGGGCGTATACGTCACCATTTAAAGCATAATTTATGTCATAGACGAAGTCATATATTATTTGTTGGTTTTCAGGCCCGCGGTACTCTGGGGCGTGCATTGGTTGATGGTGCTGAGCGAGTTAAATTTATGGGAATGGAATTTGTCGTTAATGCAAAAATTCATACTCTGGGCGGTTTTTCGGCGCATGCAGGACAGGATCAGCTACTGGACTGGGCAGGGCACTTTGACCGGCAGAAAACACGTTTATACCTTGTTCATGGTGAGATTGATAAAATGCTGGCATTACAGAAATGCTGTATTGAAAAATATCAGTGGTATGCCAATATTCCTGTACCTGGAGAAATGATAGAAATTTAATTATCTTTAATAGAAGGCAGGTTAATTATCAATCATTAACCGATTTCTTCCGGCTCTTTTGGCTTTGTAAAGTGTTTTATCCGCAGCATTTAAAAAGCCTTCCGGAGATTTATAATTATGTATATCCATGTGTGTTGCTAAACCGATGGATACCGTGATTTTTATTGTTTTATTATTTATTTCAATATAGAAATTACTTTTGAGTTTTTCAATCAATCTTTCCAGTGTTTCCTGGGCAATATCCATACTTGAGCCGGGCAGCAATAAAATGAACTCGTCACCACCATAACGACCAAGAATGTCTGTTTGTCGTAAATTTTCTGAAAAGAATTTTGCAATACCCTTGAGTACTATGTCTCCAGTCTGGTGACCGTAGGTGTCATTAATTTCCTTGAAATTATCCAGATCAACATATGCCAGTGATAAGGGCTCATGATGCATGGAAGCGGTGGAGAATTCTTCGGTGAGTAAGTAATCAACGTGTTTTCTGTTAAATATATTAGTTAAATGATCATATCGAGAAGCCTCTTCCATGTCTTTAGTTTGTTCAGTCATGGATTCAATTTGATTGCGATATTCTTCAAACTGTTTTATGTAATGCAGGTTTCTTTCCATTAGAAGCGAACGTGCTTCACTTAATATTTTTTCACGGGTTTCATCGTTTACAAGTTTAATCTCAAACAGGGTTGACATCTCAGGAAGAAAATCATTTATATCATTAATGAATTCACTGAATTCAAGTTTTTCATAATTGAGAGTTTTCTGGGCTTCATCGAGTTTTGACTCGATCATTTCATCTGAATTATCACTTAGCCAGATATCGGCCAGATCACCAGAGATACTGATGCAGTTAAAAAAATCCTGTTCCTTCTGGGTGTAATTATTTTTATTGCCTTTTGAATGACTATTTAATACAGCATTATATAGTTTTTTGGGCAAATTCCATGACTTAAGTAACCATGCGCCCACATTAGAGTGATCTACGCCCAGCGAATCCAGTTCAAATTTGATTCGATCTTTATGAGTGGTTAACGGTTGATCATGCTCTATATGTAGAGTGTGTGCTGCACAATCAAGGGCCAGAATACCAATATCCTGTAATAGTCCTGCAAGAAACAGATCTTCCAGATTGGGTAATCCCATTTTAAGACCAATTTGTCTGGCTATGGTGGCTGAAAGAATGGAGCGTCGCCAGTAGTTATTATGTTCAGTCTCGGAACTATCATTGGTGTTCAGGGCATTAAAAAGAGAGAAGCTCAGAGCAATGGTTAATGCAGCATCTAGTCCTAATAACGATAATGCTTCACGTAGATTATGTATTTCACGGCGGATAGAATACATAGGAGAGTTGGCTAATTTTAATATTTTTGCTGATAAAGCAGGGTCTACACGAATAATATCTGATACTTCAGCAATGCCAATGTCCGGGTCTTTGCTGGCATCAATTATTTTAACAACTGCTGAGGGAAGACTGGGCAGGGATGGGCATGATGTTAAGATTTTTTCGATTTCAGCTGGAATTGTGGCTGGCTGTTCATCAATACTCATGATATAGGTTTTACTCAGCATATAAATTTAAAACTTAACAAAGTATAGTACCCAAATAATCAACTTACGACTTTTTATTAATAATTTTAACCATCTAAATGGTTTGTTTTTTATACATCTGAAGTGATCGGGTTGAATTTGTCACAAAATAATGTGATGGCCTTATGGGATTAGTTTTTCTTCACTAAATAATTTACTGAGAGACAGTTTTATAGTCTCAGCAATTGTGGTAAATGTGGATTCACGATAACTTCCTTTACGGTATAGCATGCCAATTTTTCGGTGAGGCCGACTCTTTTCAAAGGCTAAATAATGAATTGACTGTTGTTGATTTTGCTCAGTGGGCACTGCGAGTTCTGGTATTAACGTAATACCCATGTTCTCACTCACCATATGTCGTAAGGTTTCAAGACTGGATGCATGAAACCCCCTGTTTTCATCTGCACCGGCCATAAAACACACATCGAGTGCCTGGCCACGTAAACAATGACCTTCTTCCAGCAACAGCATCTCACGCTGGTTGATATCGTGTAGAGAGATTACATTGCATTTTGCTAAGACATCAGTGTTTGAAACAGCAAGCTGGAAAGGCTCATTGAACAAATGAATTTGACTGAACTCGCTTGTATTGACCGGTAATGCAAGGATGAGGAGATCTATGTCGGCATTTCTGAGTTTTTCCAGCAGGATATGAGTTTGATATTCATGCAACCAGAGCTTAAGTTTTGGGTACTGAGTATTTAATGTGGGCATGATATGGGGTAGAAGGTAGGGAGCGATAGTCGGTATCAGTCCAATTTTTAGCTCACCTGCCATTGGGTCATGGAAAGCGCTAGCCGTTTCACGGATATTTTTAATATCCACCAGCACCTTACGAGCCTGATCAGCAATCATAGTGCCAGCTTCTGTCATCACGACCTGACGAGTATTGCGTTCTACCAGTAAGATATCCAGCTCTTCTTCTAGCTTTTTAAGCTGGCCACTCAGGGTCGGCTGGCTGACATAACAACGCCTGGCCGCACGATTAAAGTGGCGTTCCTCATCTATTGCAATCAGATATTCAAGATCTCTTAAATTCATGCCGTTTTCTCGATGTCATATAATTAGATTAATAGACTATACCTATTAGACTAGTAGAAATAAACGATTTTACCAATTTATTAGTCTTCTCCATAATCAGCCCTGTACACAGAACAAACTTAAATTATTAATCAGGAGATAGTCCATGTTACAGAATAGAGAAGGTCAGACCGTGCCATCGGTTGTTTTTAAAACACGACAGAATGATGAATTTGTTGATGTTTCAACGGATGAAATATTTAAGGGAAAAACAGTAGTGGTGTTTTCATTGCCGGGTGCTTTTACACCGACATGTTCATCTACACATTTGCCGCGATTTAATGAACTGGCAACAACATTTAAGGAAAATGGCGTTGATGAGATTATTTGTATTTCAGTTAATGATGCATTTGTTATGGATGCATGGAAACAGAATCAGGAGGCAGAAAATATTAGATTAATACCAGATGGGAATGGAGAGTTTTCAGAAGGTATGGGTATGCTGGTCAATAAGGCTGATCTTGGTTTCGGGCAGAGATCGTGGCGCTATTCTATGCTGGTGAAAGACGGTGTGATTGAGAAAATGTTTATTGAGCCAGAAGTACCAGGTGATCCATTTGAAGTGTCAGATGCTGAAACCATGCTCAATTACATAAATGAAAATGCTGTCTTGCCGGCCACAGTGAGCATCATTACAAAACC